>JAAZOA010000015.1 GCA_012798055.1 Syntrophomonadaceae bacterium
ATTATCGGTTATAATGGCGAATTGCGCCCATTAGATGGGGTATTGAGGGCGGAAGCGGCGGTGATGTTCAGCCGGGCTGATGCTAAGTACCCGGGTTCCGGTCTGACTCACGACATCCAGGCTGAAATAATCGATCTGAAGGGTTCGCCGGTTGGTAACATAACGGTAAAGAGTGCCTCCCAACCGGAAACAAAACTGACAGTAACTCCCCAGACATTGATTTATGACACTGGACGCAGGGTAAGCGCTGACAAACTGGCTACGGGCGAATGGCTGGCTTATTTCACTGATAAGGATGGCAAATTACTGTATGCGGAAGTGATACCAGAGCCAGGCGGCAACAATGGCGGAGGCACTGTCACCCCGATCTCACCGTTTGGAGATTATTCAGTCTATAAAGGTCGTCTGAAAAACGTCGATTATGCTGACGATACCATCGAATTGAAGTCAGGCACAGTAGCAACTATTGCTGACAGCAGCTGGGTCAATAATGATGGCAGCAAAGAATTCGATGTTCCCGAGGATATCAAAATCTGGTATGAGGGCGACAAGCTGGATTGGAATGACCTGGACAGGCACTTGGATGATATGATTTATGTGATCTATGACAGCGGCCTGAATGAGGTGGTGAGCCTGCATATTAAGGCAGGAGATGAATACCTTGTCAAGGGCACGATAGGTGACTTATACAGCGATAGATACTATTTCAAATTGGAAGGGGGATATCATATCACCCGTTATGATGGCTACACGACGATTTTTAAGGACGGAACCATCGTGGACCGCAAGGCAATCAAAAAAGGAACGAAGGTATTCATGCTAATAGATCGGGCCAACAGCGTTGACAACATTGTGGTGATGCAGATCATATGACAATCTACGCATAGTGATCTTCTATTAAAACACCTTTTAGATATTGATTCCCCCTCATCTGCCAACAGAATCGAGGGGGATTAATTTTACCGGTTCAAGTTACAGCACCTTCGGCTGGTTTGACAGGTTATTAGATTGCTGCTAGTCTGGATTTAGGGGCGCATTGTATTCAACATGATTGGAGGTAGGGAGATGAAAAAATGGTTTGCAGTTATTCTGATTTTGAACCTCATGATCGGCGGACTGACCGGTTGTGCAAAGAAAGCATCTGAACACCCTCAACCATCTGGACAGATTACGGTTACTGTAACCGATATGCCCAATAAAGCCTATGTACAAGGTTCAGCCAACAAAACCACAGCTAAACTTGAAATCAAAGCAGCCGCAAAATTTGCTCCCGGCAGCACTATCGAAGCAACTATAACTGATGCCGTATGGAACCAGGTCCAGCTGCCGGGTAATGCCAATCAGGGTTGGACGAATTTCGAACTATATAATGATAATCACTCCATACGCTTCACCCAGTCTGGAGAGTCCGGGCTCGAAATGGTTACCCTGGTATTCCCTACCATCAATATCGATGTCGACGCCTCCCTCGGTGACTTGAAGGTAGCGTTGGGGGGGACAGCTGGAGCGACCGGTGAATATGTCATCGCTGCCATTACAACAGCAATCAATCTTAAAGCCGATAAGCCGGTTATAAAAGTCAACGCCCTGGACCAGCCGGCGGGTAATATTATAATCAATGAAGCGACCAAAGATGGGTTTAGTGCTTCTGCCCCGGAAGGGGTACTTAAACTGAGCCTGCCCAATGGAGTGGTTTTTGCCCGGGATCCCAAAGTCTTCTATAATGGCTACGAGGTCAACAATATCAAGATTGATGCTGGCGGGCGCGGTAAGGATTTCATCCAGTGGCAGGGCAAGAATATCGCCAGTTTTAATGATACGCTTCTGGAAAAGATAGAAATTAGCTCCATCGCCTACAATGTAGACCCACGTCTGACCCCCAAGGATATCGTCGTTGAAGTAAGCGGGCAGGTGTTGACGGGGCCAGGCGGCAGCACGTCGACAATCGCATCGATAGCTAATGCCATAGCCCGCAGCCTCACTGGCGGCAGTGCTTCTTTCGTAGTCGGTAGCACGAAAGCCAGGATCAATGGAGAAGCGATAGATATGGATGTTGCTCCTTATATGCAGGATAACCGGGTTTATGTGCCGTTGCGGTTTGCAGCCAATGCATTGGGAGTCAGCGACAACAATATCATGTGGGATCAAACCAACCAAACCATTACTCTAGTAAAAGGTGATAGTGCAGTGCAGTTTAAGATCGGGAACAAGAGTATGTTATTAAACGGGGTCTCAGTAAATATGGACGTAGCTCCCCGGCTCGACGGGAATCGGGTAATGCTGCCCATTGGCTGGATGGCTCAAGCCTTTGGGGCGGCGGTGACCTGGGACGAAGGCAAGCAAACCATTTCCTTGGCCTACTGAGGTCAAAGGGATGGGGGAGCGATTTTATGCTCAAGTTGTGCCCAGACGGGGCAGAGC
>JAAZOA010000137.1 GCA_012798055.1 Syntrophomonadaceae bacterium
AGGGAGATCTTCTCAAGGAGATCAAGGGCCTGGCCCAGAAGTCAAAACGGGTGTTGCTGGCCACCGACCCTGACCGCGAAGGCGAAGCCATCGCTTGGCATCTGCAGAATTATATCAAGCTGCCCGCAGACAGCCGGAGTCGGATCGAATTCAACGAGATCACTTCTGATGCCATTAAACGTGCCATCAAGAACTCTCGGCCAATCGATATCAATCTCGTGGATGCCCAGCAAGCCAGGCGCATACTGGATCGCCTAGTGGGGTACAACCTGAGCCCGCTGCTGTGGAGCAAAGTGCGCAAAGGTCTCAGCGCCGGGCGGGTGCAGTCTGTGGTGTTGAGGGTGATCTGCGAAAGGGAGCAGGAGATCCAGGGATTCAAACCCGAAGAATACTGGACCATAGAAGCTGTTCTGGGCGGCCCCCGGCTGAAAAGCTTTGCAGCCAATCTCACATCTTTTCGCGGCCACAAGGTGGAGATAAAAAGTGAAGAGCAACAGGAGCAGGCTGTAGCTCAACTCAAGCAATCCAGTTTCGTTGTTAAAAATATAGAAGAAAAAGAGAGGCGTAAAAAACCAAGTCCTCCTTTTATAACCAGCACTATGCAGCAGGAGGCCTCCAAGAGGCTGGGTTTCTATTCCAGCCGAACCATGCGGGTAGCCCAGGAACTGTATGAGGGTTTGGAAATAGGAAAACAAGGCACAGTGGGCTTGATAACCTATCTGCGCACAGATTCGACCCGGGTGGCCGGTGTAGCAGTGGAAGAGGCCCGGGAATTCATAAGTGCTCAATTCGGTGCAGCTTATATACCAGTATCAGCTCATGAGTACAAGAGCCGCAAATCTGCCCAGGACGCCCATGAGGCTATACGGCCGACCTCGGTTAATCGAACCCCGGAGAGTCTGAAAGCCCACCTGAGCAGGGATCAATATCGTCTATACAAGATGATCTGGGAGCGATTCCTAGCCAGCCAAATGGCTGTGGCAGTATACGATACGGTGACCGTCGACATCAATGCCGGCGAATACGGTTTACGTGCCACATCTTCCCAGGTCAAATTCCCAGGCTACAAGAAAATATTTGATGACAGCGAGGAAGAAGAACAGAAGAATCCTATCCCCCATTTGAAACCGGGCCAGACCCTGGAGCTGAAAGAAATCAAGCCGGAACAGCATTTCACCCAACCTCCGCCTCGATATACCGAAGCCAGCCTGGTGAAATTCCTGGAGGAAAAAAACATTGGGCGACCCAGCACCTATGCGCCGATCATCGAGACAATAATCAAGCGGCACTATGTCGAACGGCAACAAAAACAATTTGTCCCCAAAGAATTAGGCTTCATTGTGGTTGACCTGCTGACCAAACACTTCGGGAGAATATTGGAAACACAGTTTACCGCTAAAATGGAAGCTGAGCTGGACCTGGTGGAAGAGGGCAAGATGCGTTGGACTGAAGTCGTGCGTGATTTTTATATCCCTTTCAGTGCTGATCTCGAAAAAGCCCAGGACTTGATCGAAAAAGTAGCTATACAAGATGAAGCGGCAGGCAAAGACTGTCCATTATGCGGGAAACCGATGTTCATCAAATACGGCCGATTCGGTAAATTCGTAGCCTGTTCCGGATTCCCAGAATGCCGACACACTGAATCGATGACGGAAGAAGCCGGGGTAGCCTGCCCTTTGTGCCAAGGAGCGGTTATTGAATTGACTTCCAAGAAAGGCCGTAAATACTATGGTTGCAAGAATTACCCCCAGTGCACTTTTCGGTCCTGGAACAAGCCTACCGGTGAGAAATGTCCTGTTTGCGGGGATGCCATGGTTGAGAAGTACAG
>JAAZOA010000138.1 GCA_012798055.1 Syntrophomonadaceae bacterium
CTTAAAATAGCATCAATCTCCCTACAACCTCTTGATTCCAGAAAACCTCCGATCTCATGCTGATTCATGGGATGTCGTTTGATTATGCTTAGAATGGCTGCATAATCATCCTTGATCTCACTGTGGAAACCCTGCGAATGCAGCACATCGATAGGTATGGCGCCCAGTATCCGAGCGGCGCTTTGCATCCGCTCAGGTTCTATTGCCAATACATAGGCTTCAGCAGGTGGCCGGACAGGCGTGTTTAAGTATACTTTACTATATCTGATCTGTTTGAGTATATCCGCATATTTTGGCAAGGTTGTATCGTCATCATTAATGCCCTTGAGCAACATTATCTCAATCCAGAGTTGTCCCTGGTATTTTTTCGAAAATTCCTTCAATCCTCCCAGGACTTCTTCAAAGTGCAGGCTTCTGTGGGGGCGGTTGATCCTCCTGAAAGATGCCTCATCATAAGCGTCCAGGGTCGGCAGAATAATATCCGCCTTGCTGATTTCCAATTGCACCCGCTGATCGAAGAGAAGAGAACCGTTCGTGATCACGGCTACAGGTTTATCTGTTCTTGTCTTAATCTCAAGGATAAGGTCACCCAAGCCTGCATAAAGGACGGGCTCGCCTTCGCCCACAATTGTGACTACATCGAATTTGAGATGCTGTTTGAGAATATCATCAAATTCAGCCATAATACTGCTTACCGGGAAAAACATCTGGCGGGTGTTGGTCATACGGTCGGTTCTGCCCAACTGGCAGTATATGCATGAGTAATTGCAGGTCTTCTTGGGAATAGGGCTTATCCCCAAGGACAGTCCCAGTCGCCTGGAAGGCACTGGTCCGTAGATGTATTTCATATCCGTCGTAGCCATCCCATACTCCTATACAGCCTACTGCCACGCACTCGGTCAGCATCAAATTCATCGCTCATGGCTGTAATCACTGGATATTTTCTACTGCTGATACCAATCGCAAAAATGCCTCCCGCAAGTTTTCCTGGCTAAGGTCCCAAACCGTGCGCCCATCCAAAGGTAAATCATGTACCCGTTCACAATGAGGTATAGGATCGGCTATCTTCTCAAAACCGAAATGGTCAGCAATAGCAAATAATTGCTCGGTGTTATGTTCCCATTCTTTGGTATTGATTTTATTGGGCACAATCAAAGTGATAGAATCGGGCCGACCACCTGATTCTTGCCAACATAGTTCTATCGCTTTTAGTTCTTCCAATTCATAGTCGTTTTTTAGATCAGTGCAGACTAGCAGCGCAGCAGGTATGCGGCTTAACACATCAAAATCCACCTTATTGGACGGATGCAGGAGGATGTATTCATAAGCTCCTTTCTCCAGCGCGAGCTGGTGGTAAAGATTTTCACTTTTACCTGCTGGATCACTGCTGAAGCTGATCAGATCAACACCAAGCCGGGAATGCTCGATGTTTGCTTTTCCCATACTTGGTGGTTCAGTCGATGTCAAGGCCTGATCCGGGATGGGATTCAGGCCAAGCCAAAGTCTGAGCTTTCTGTTATTGCTGGGGTCTAATATCAATACATGGCAGCCTTTACGGACCAAACCGCTGGCCAGATTCACCAATATCGTTGTTTGGCCGCTGCCAGGATGGGCAGACACAACCGCAATCGTTTTCATTAATATCACTGCTCCTTGAAATAATTTTGAATAGGAAAATGCCGTTTCTCCTCTGAATTAATCCAAACGCTTGATCAGTCTTTCTGCTTTGGCTTCCAGTTCCTCGATCAGCACATGTAGCTTCAGCAGTTTCTGCCTCTCCACCTCCAGAAAATATTCATCCACTCCGGCTTTTTCAAAGTCCTCAATCGTCTTCAGTAATACTGGCACATGGAAACCCTTGAGATCAGCAAGTTTCTTGGTGGTGTCGTGCAATGCCTGCAAAATATTCTCCTTGACCAGACTTGATCATCTCCTTCATGCGTTTGTCATTTCTTAAATACTTTTTTACATTTCCTCCACTATCACTTTCCGCGCCAATCCACGTCCAATGGCGATCTGGGTGTTGTCCACCCGAACCACCACCGGGCCCCGGAACGGGTGGACCGCCACCATTTCCACGATTAAACCGGGGCGGAAACCTAACCCGGCAAGACGCCCATGGCCTCCCCAACCGCCAGTGATTCCAACTATTTTAACCTTCTGACCAGGTTCGATCTGATTTAGCGTTAACTCTTTTTTGAAATTATTTCTTTCCGGCAATTCAGTAATCCTCCTTATGCTTTAATGGGGCAGCAGCAGATTGAGCAAGGCCCCCACTGTAAATGACACGGCCAGTCCCATCGCCATTATTTGTGCCAGCGCTTTCATCCCAGCTTCCCGCACGATCATTACCGAAACCGGCAAACAAGGGAGCGAAAGCACGATCATTGCCACTGCAATGGTGGCTTCTCGAGAATCCAAACTAAGGTTAAGCAGAACCAGAGGGGCCAGGTATCGCTGAACCACTGTAATCAGAACCGCCACAAAGGCTTCGGCAGGTATGCCAAATAGCGAACGAGTTACTGAATCCAGGCCATGTAGCTTATCTAAAATCCCCGAAGTGATGATCACCCGCACAGCTATGCTCATCAGTACCAGCATGGGCAAGACTTCAGCAAAGAAACCTCCAAAACGGATCCTGATTTTCGCCCAAATATTTGCGGCCAAGGGCAGCCTTAATGGGGGCAGTTCATAGACGAACTCGGTTTCTTCCGCATAAATACGCTTTAATATCCTGCCTAGAATCACAAAAACCGCCAGCATAGTCAGGGCTAAAATGCCCACCGAGGCCTTGAACGCTACTATCACTGCGCTGATCATCCCCAGCGTAGCCGCACAGGGAATTACAATGGAAAGCAGGGTGATAATGATAAATCTTTGACCCACGCCCGGCAAGACCCTAGTGGCAACCACTGCTGGCACCCGGCAGCCAAACCCCAGCGCCAATGGAATGACCGCCTGCCCTGAAACACCGATAAGCCCACCCAGCCGTTCCAGGGCCACTGCGTAGCGAGCCAACAAGCCAGTATCTTCAAGCAGTGACATTAGCAAGGCAACCAGCAGCATAGCCGGCATTACCAGCGCAAAAGGAACCAGCAAGCCTTCTGGAATGCCTTTGCTTAAAACCTCGTTCCAATATCCGGGAGGAATTATCTTGGCGATTAAATCCGCCAACATGCTCTGTATCGGGCCGAAGGCGGTTCCCACAACTTCCTCTGTCCATCCGGCGAAAGTAATCAGGGCCAGGAAACCAGCGCATATAATTCCTAGGAGAATAAGGCTGCCCCACCAGGGTTGATCCACAATTTGCTCAGCTCGGCTGAGCCACTGCGACGGGCTCTCCGGTGGCATCCTAGTTACCCTGTCAGCAATGAGGCGAGCCTTTTCGTGGCGGGCCCATACCGCCTCCTCCGGGCAGCTTATTTCTTTTTCTGATTTCAGGCATTTTGCACAATCGCCATCACAGGTAGACCCAGCTAAAAAAAACATGACCTGCAAGCGCGCCTCACGGCTGGGATGGGGGCGGACAAACCCTTTGGTGAGACCGGCATGAAGGTATTCAGTCAGCTCAACTACCCCTTCTCCCGTGATGGCTGAAAACGGGAACACGGGACAACCCAATATACGCGCCAGTTCATGATATTCAATGGCTTTGCCGCAGGCTCTGACCCGGTCGATTTGGTTCAGGAGCACCAACATCGGTTTATCCAGTTCTATCAGCTCCAAGGTTAGAGCCAGGTTGCGGCCCAGATTGGCAGCGTCTACCACATTTATGATCAGGTCAGTATCTGGAGCGACAGCGATTTTACGGCTGATGGTCTCTTCAGCTTGGGCCAGTGCCAGGCTGTATATTCCTGGTGTATCTACCACCTCAAAAAGGTGACCGGCAACTTTCATTTCCGCTTGCATCAATTCAACGGATGTCCCGGGATAATTGGAAACCACTATTTTGGCGCCGGTCAATCTGGTCAAGACCGAGCTTTTGCCGGCGTTTGGCTGTCCTATCAGAGCTATTCTCATTGTTCTTTGCTCCTTCAGCTACTATTTGCGCCTATGTGACCTATCGGCAGGCAAAATATTATAATATTGATAATGATTATCATTATTGCTACTGTTATATTTTAACTAATAACGGGGTAAAAAACAATCGCCTGCACCCCATAGTGTACTCCAGTATAACCAAGTCATAATTACGCCTATAAATATTGATGCCTGGAATCAAGTTCAAGCTATTGATTCCGTATAATTGTGTAAATTAGATTTTCAGAAAACAGAGTGAGCCAAGATCACTCTCCTCAGTTAGAATGTTGTTGTCCAGACAACAAAACTAATTAAGGGAGGAATGAAAGTGGCTCAATATCAGATTACTC
>JAAZOA010000139.1 GCA_012798055.1 Syntrophomonadaceae bacterium
ATCGAAGATGCTGCCCATGCTCCCGGGGCCACCTGGAACGGCAGGTATCTGGGGACCATCGGCGCAGCAGGCTGTTTTTCTTTCTTCTCCAACAAGAACATAACCACAGCCGAAGGGGGCATGCTGGTGACCGATGATCCCGATATAGCTGCCCAGGCCAGGCTATTGAGGTCACACGGCATGACCACCTCCTCCTATGACCGGGCCCAGGGCCATGCCACCCGTTACGACATAAGACAGGTAGGCTACAACTACCGCCTGGATGACATCCGGGCAGCTATAGGCCTGGTGCAGCTGGGCAAACTGGGGGAGGACCTCAGAAAGCGCCGATTCCTGGCCAAAAGGTACCGCCGCCTGCTGGTGCAATTACCAGAGGTGACTGTTCCTTTCTCTGGCAAGACAGAGGCTTCGTCCAACTATATATTCCCCATTGTGCTGAATGAAAACTGTCCGATCAGCCGGGACGAATTCCGGAACAGGCTGGAGAAGGAATGGGGCATTCAGACCAGTGTCCATTACCCGGCCGTGCACCGCTTCACCCAGTATGCGGATGACAAGGCTTATCTGCCGGTGACGGACTATATAGTGAACCATGAACTGACCCTCCCCCTTTATTACGGGATGACCGAAGAGCAGGTGGATTATGTCTACCTGGGGATCAGGGCCATCCTGCTGGACTACAAGGAGAAAATATCATGAAGATTCTGGTGACCGGCGCCGATGGATTTATCGGCAGCCACCTTACCGAAAAACTGGTTGAAGACGGCCACCAGGTCCGGGCCTTTGCATACTACAACTCCTTCAATTCCTGGGGCTGGCTGGACACCCTCCCCAAGGACAAGCTGAACGAGATCGAGATCTTCGCCGGGGACGTGCGGGACCCCAATGGAGTCAGGAAAGCAGTGGCAGGTATGGATGAGGTCTTCCACCTGGCCGCCCTGATCGCTATACCCTATAGCTACCATTCCCCCGACTCCTATGTGGATACCAATATCAAAGGGACATTAAATGTCTTGCAGGCAGTCCGGGATCATGGGACTCAGAGGGTACTGGTGACCTCCACATCTGAAGTATACGGCACCGCTCAGTATGTGCCTATAGATGAGAAGCATCCCTTCCAAGGACAGTCGCCGTACTCGGCCACCAAGATCGGGGCCGACCGGATCGCGGAGAGTTTCTACCGCAGTTTCGAGCTGCCGGTGACTATCGTGAGGCCCTTCAACACCTATGGGCCCCGTCAGTCGGCCCGGGCGGTCATCCCCACCATCATCACCCAGCTGCTTTCGGGGATGACCGAGATAAAGCTGGGGACACTGACTCCCACCCGGGATTTCACCTTCGTCAAGGACACCGTGGAAGGCTTCCTGGCTATCGCCAAGTTTAACGAAACCATCGGCGAAGAGATCAATATCGCCAGCCAGCAGGAGATCTCCATCGGAGAGCTGGCCCAGGAGATGATCAGGCAGATCAACCCGGAGGCCAGGATCGTCTGCGACGAGGTAAGGCTGAGGCCGGAGAAGAGCGAGGTCAAACGGCTCCTGGGATCCAATGAGAAGATCAAGCGGCTGACCGGCTGGGAGCCAAGATACACTCTGTCCCAGGGGCTGGAGGAGACCATCGCCTGGATCAGGGAGAACCTGGGGCGGTATAAGGTGGATTTATATAACCTCTAAGTCCAGTCTATGATTCAAATTGATGGATAAAGCTTTAAGAAGGTAATGATGTCGAAGCGAGAACAATTGGAAGCAGAATATAGAGGCAGGTTGGCTCAGTATCTGGAATGTGACCCTGCGGACATATTTCTGTACTGGAAGGGCAGGGTGGCCCTATACGCGATACTCAAAGCGATGGGTATAGGAGCAGGAGACGAAGTCATCCTGCAGGCTTATACTTGCGTAGTCGTAGCCAATGCCATAATCTACCTAGGCGCCACTCCGGTATATGTCGATATAGACCCTGCCACCTACAACCTGAATATAGATCTGCTGGAGGACAAAATAACCGATAGGACCAAA
>JAAZOA010000140.1 GCA_012798055.1 Syntrophomonadaceae bacterium
ATAGCTATCGCATTGCGTTTGGCGAAAACACCGAATACCCCGATGCCGAACAGAATGGCAGCCAGGCACAGGTACTGGTTCAGTCCGCTCACTTCTCCTCAACTCCTCTCGCCAGGATGATGGCCCCTACCACCGCCAGGAGCAACAGGACGGCTGCAGCCTCGAAAGCCACCACATAACGGCCCAGCATGAGATTGGCCAGGATACCGATCATGTCCGCGCCGGATGGGCCAACCGGAGCCAGGGCCGGCTGGGTGATCAAGCCAATATAGACGAGGGTGGCGGTCAGCAGGCCAGCCAGTAAGGTCCCCAAGAAAAGAGTCACCCGGTTGGGCTGGAAGCGGTTACTCTGGTGGGCCGGTGTGCTCATGACCAACATGATGGCAAAGATGATCAAGACCGCCACCGCGCCAGCATAGACCAGGACCTGCACCAGGGCCAGGAATGGCGCGTCCAGGGTAAAATAGATGCCCGCTACCCCCAGGAAAGTCAGGATCAGAAACAGGGCACTGTGAATTATGTTAGAGCTCAAAACTACCCCAGCTGCGGCGGCCAGGGTGAAAGCTGCGATCAAGAAAAACACCCCATCAGCTAGGCTCATCTGTCTTGACCTCCTCTGCGGCAGAAGCTTTACGAACTTTGGTAATCAGTCCAGCCGCCAATTTTTGAGCTTTGTCCCGGTCGGCGATCATCAGTTCCGCCAGTTTGGACGACAACTTGGTGTCTTTGCCAAGCATCGCGGCCAGGAGTTCTATGGCTTCCTCATCCTGGACCAGTTTGGCCAGGATTTTCTGCGGATTTTTTGTCAGAGCTGCCTGCATGGCTTCTACCTGTCGCTCCCGTTTGGCCCCTTCGGCTGTGTCTGGAGGTGGGGCCGGCTGTTTATCCGCCTCCTCCGGCGCCGGTGCAGGTTCCGCGGCCGCCGCTTCAGGCGGAGCCTCGGTTCCACCGATTCCGGCCGGGACGATTGGCGAAGGCTGCGGTGGCAGATAAACGACTTTGATGTCCTCCCGACGGAACTGGGTCAACTCGAAGTCATGACTAAAATAGAGGGTGGCGGTGGGGCAGATCTCCACGCACAGGTTGCAGAACAGGCAGTACTGGCGGTCAATAGTATAGCGGGCGACCTGTTTTCTCTTGCTGCCTTCCGGAACAAAGGTTTCCAGGGCCAACACCCGGTTGGGGCAGGCCTTGATGCACAGGCCGCAGGCAATGCACTTTTCATACTGGTAAACCAGGCTGCCCCGGTAGCGATCCTCCAGGAAAGGCTTCTCCTCCGGGTATTGGATGGTGATGTCCATCGCTAGGGCATGCTTGAGGGTTATCGCCAGTCCTTTGCCCAATCCTTTACCGAACATCCCTTCACCACCCCATTCCCTGGATGAATTTGATACCGATCCCGGTAATGACGATATTGATGAGGCTGATGGGGATAAGCACCTTCCAGCTGAAAGACATGAGGTGGTCCATGCGGATCCGGGGGAAGGTCCACTTCAGCCACATAAAGACCAGCATTATCAGGTAAGTCTTAATGATAATCCATATCCAGGAGGGCAACAGGGGTCCCTGCCAGCCTCCGAAAAATACCGTCGCCATCAGTGCCGAAACCGCTACCAGGTTAGTATATTCGGCCAGGAAAAACAAGGCCCAGCGCATCCCGGTGTATTCTGTATAGGCTCCGGCTGTGAGTTCCTGCTCGGCTTCGGGCATGTCGAAGGGGCCCCGGTTCAGTTCAGCGGTGGCGGCTATGAAATAAGTCAGGAAAGCCAGGGGCTGCAGGACAAAGAACCAGACCTTGTCCTGGGCTTTTACAATTTCACCCAGATTAAGCGTGCCGGTTATCATCACCACCCCCAGCAGAGAAAAGGCCAGGGGAATCTCATAACTGATCATTTGGGCCACGGAACGCATGGCCCCCAGCAGTGACCATTTGTTGTTGGAACCCCAACCGGCCATCAGTATGCATATCGTAGAGAGGGCACCCACCGATATGAAAAACAGCAGGCCGGCGCTGAGGTCGACTATTGCCATATCCTGGCCCATGGGGATGACTGCATAGAGCATGACTGCTACGATGATAAAAAACATAGGAGCAGTCTTGAATATCCATCTGTCGGTCTGGGTGGGGATGATGTCTTCTTTGGTGAGCAGCTTCAGGGTGTCTGCTATGGTCTGGAACACTCCAAAGGGACCCAGGCGGTTGGGGCCCAAACGCTCTTGGATGAAGCCGGATACTTTGCGTTCCAACCAGATAAGGATCAGGACATTCAAGGTCACGATGGCCAGAACCGTCCCCCACTGCAGCAGGAGCAGGAGCAGGTCGGCCCAGACCGGAGCCATGCCCCGGCCGGTCAGCCAGGACACCAGGAGATGGGCTATGTCCAATATCAAGCGCTCCATGCTCAGTTGACCCTCCTCTTCACGATTCAGGACCATTTAACGGTCGGCTTCACCCAGGACCGGGTCCAATGTGGCGATATTCGCGATTATATCCTGCAATTTTCCGCCCCGGGAGATATGAGGCAGTACCATGAGATTGATAAAGGATGGGGCTCTGACATGCAGTCGGGCAGGTTTCTCGCTGCCGTCACTCAACAGGTAAAAACCCAGTTCTCCCTTGGCGGATTCGATCCGATGGTAGACCTCCCGGCCTTGCGCGGGCTTTATGACTTTGGGCACCTTGCCCATTATTTCACCCTCCGGGATGTCCTTGACAGCCTGGGCACTGATCCTGCCGCTCTGTTCGATCTCCTCCAGGCGGACGGTCAGGCGGTCGAGGCAGTCGCCCCTGCTGCCCAGGGGCAGGTCGAAATCGAAGCGGCTGTAAATCCCGTACGGATCAGCCTTGCGCAAGTCATAAGGCACCCCGCTGGCCCGCAGGTTGGGCCCCGTAACACCGTAGGCCACTGCCAGTTCCGGTTTAAGGATGCCTATACCCCGGCAGCGGGCTTGCAGGATCTCATTGCCGGTGATGAGACCGTCGTATTCCTTGACCATTTTAGGCAGGTCAGAGATTACCCCCTCTACGGCTGTGATGAAGCCTTCGGGCAGATCGGCGCTGACCCCGCCGATGCGCATATAAGCGGCAATCAGGCGCTGGCCGCTGGTCATCTCGAAAAGATTCATTATGCGTTCCCTGTCGCGCAGGCAATAGACCAGGCCGGTGGTGGCCCCTAGGTCGATAGCCAGGCTGCCCACAAACAGCATGTGGGCGGCGATGCGCGACAGTTCTCCCAGGATTACCCTTATATATTCCGCTCTCTCCGGCACCTCCACCCCCAGCAGCTTTTCCACCGCCTGAACGTAACCCAGGCAGGGCAGATTGGAGGCCAGGTAATCCAACCGGGCGGCATACGGTATAAACTGGGTATAGGTACGGCTCTCCGCGATTTTTTCCACTGAGCGGTGCACATAACCCAGGTGGACTGCCACGTCTTTGACGATTTCCCCGTCCATCAGCGCTTCGGCGTGCAGACCGCCATGGGTGCTGGGGTGTTGGGGACCTATGTTGATCGTGTATTCATCGGTTTGGAGCACTGCCTATCCCCCCTCCTTCCGGTAGTCCTTGCGCAGGGGATGGCCCTTGAAATCATCCGGCAGGAGGACCCTGGCCAAATTGGGATGGTTGCTGAAACTTATGCCCATCAGGTCATAAATTTCCCGCTCCTGCCAGTCAGCGGTAGGGTATAAAGGAAACGCCGATTCCAGAACCGCGGCTTCCCGGGCTATCCGGGTCTTGATGGCCAGGCGGCGGCCATTGTCAGGTATAGCATAGAGATGGTAGACCACTTCGAATTCGCTGCCATGATCGACAGCGGTGATGTCAGCCAGGTAATTCATCCCCAGGCGCTGCTTGAGGATCCCCATGAGAGCATGAAGTGCTGCCGGGCTCACGCTCAGATATGTAAAGAAAGGATCGCTCACGGCTGTAAACTCGATGCCGGCATCTTCAGCCAATTTGGTCCAGGGTGTCTCCCGCCCATGATCAAGCTTTTCCATAACGATACCACCTTGCCATATCAATAATCACCCTGCTCCACCTTTTTCTTGAGTTCCAGCAGGCCATGGAAGAGTGCTTCCGGCCGGGGCGGGCACCCAGGCACATAAACATCCACCTTGAAAATCGCATCAGCCCCGGGGTAGACACTGTACCCGTCCCG
>JAAZOA010000141.1 GCA_012798055.1 Syntrophomonadaceae bacterium
GCCTGGAGTATATTTATTTCGTCGATCCGACGGGAAGATACTGCCGCTATAGACCAGGCCAGGGCTTCCAGCTTTATGATCTTGGCGAACTCCAGTCTCTTTTTCTCACTCAGCAATTTGGAATCATTCACTCCTGCCAGGCAGAAGTCCCCGGGCAAAATCACCGCTGCTGCCACTACCGGCCCGGCTATTGGACCCCGGCCGACCTCATCTATACCCGCTATACGCTGATAGCCGTCCTGGTAGGCCTGCCGCTCGTACTCCCTCAGTTTCTCCAGCCTCTGGAACTCCTGCGGCTGGTCCCTGCAGATATCTTCTCGCATGGAATATTACCCCTGCCCTGATATACAATCAACCACTGCTCTGCCTATGGCTTCGCCTTCGGCAATAGCCTCTTTGAATCCCCTTACCCCGGCGGCGTCGCCGATCATGAATAAGTGGGCGAACCTATTTTTCAGAGCGGGAAAAAGCTCATCGCAAGCTTCAAAACCCGTAGCCCAGACAATGCAATCGGCGGGCACTGCTTCTACCCCCTGGGCTGAAGTGATCACTACCTGTTGCCGACCGACTGCCGTGACTGTTACCCCGGTACGTTTTACAACCCCTGCTTCATCCAGTTCGTCTAGGAGCGCGCGGCGGTTTTTACGTTCCATACCACTGGCCAGGAAAATATTCTGTTCGCAGACAGTAACCTGTTTGTCATGCTTGGACAGCAGGGCCGCCAGTTCGCAACCGGTCCTGCCACCGCCTATTATTACCACCTTTTGCCCGGTTACAATCGCCCGACCTGATAGTACATCGAGAGCTTCCAGGCAATTGGCCTCGCGCTCGCCGCAGACAAACGGGTGCACAGGCCTGGAACCCGTGGCAATGATTATGGCATCCGGGGCAAGTTTCTCTATTAAAGCCGGTTCGGCTTCGGTCCTCAATTCAATGATAGCCCCAGACTTTTCTGCTTCCTGGCACATGAATAAACGCAGCTGCTCTATTCTCTCTTTATGTGGGGGCAGGGAGGCCAAGTGCATTAACCCCCCCAACCGGCTTGATTTCTCCAACAGGAACACCTCCATACCCTGGCGGCGTAAGCTGACAGTGGCTTGCAGGCCGGCGGGCCCACCTCCGACGACGACGGCCCTGGCTGGTCTATTAAGACGATTTTCCCGGGACAGCTCGATTTCCTGGCCTGTGCCGGGATTTACCGTACAGCGAACCGCCTGGCCGGCAAATTCGCTTTCAATACAGTTATTGCAGTTTATGCATGGTCTGATGCATGAGACCTGGCCTCGTTTGGCTTTGTTGGCCCATTCGGGATCAGCCAGAAGAGGCCGTCCGAGAAAGACGAAATCCGCCCGGCCAGCCGCCACTATATGATTGGCGTATTCCGGGTGGCGGATCATCCCCCCGGTAATAACCGGAATGCAGACCACCTGCTTGACCGCTTCAGCCAGGTACACCCTCCAGCCTTCCTCATAGGTGCCCGGTTCCACGCTCTTCAAACCCGATTCATAGGTGCCGCTGGAACAATTGATAATGTCGACCCCGGCTTTTTCCAGGGCCTGGCACACCTCAAGGCTTTCCGGGATGCCGAAACCATCCTCGACGAAATCATCGATATTCAAGCGTACTGACATGATCAGATCCGGCAATTCGTTTTTGATCCTATCCACTATCTCTATCAAGAAACGCTGCCGGTTCTCCAAACTGCCTCCGTATTCATCCTGCCGCCGGTTGGTGCGGGGGGACAAGAATTGGTTGATAAGATAACCATGGGCAGCATGTATCTCTACCCCGTCAAAACCCGCCCGGCTGGCATAGTGGGCCGCCTGGATAAAATCATCCCTGATCGCTAGAACTTCTTCCTTTTCCAGAGCGCGGGCTTCTTCCTTCATCAGCGGACAGGTGGTGGCCGAGGGCGCAACCGGCGGTCCGCCGCAATAACGGCTTGAAGTCTGCCTGCCGGGATGTACCATCTGTATTAATGAACAGCAACCCTCCGCCTTGATCGCCTCATTAAGGCAACGCAAACCGGGAATGAAGCGGGGATGGGAGATGTGCAGCTGCCCCGGCCCCTGGTTACTTAAACGGGGGCTCACACATGAAGCCTCCACGATCACCATCCCCACCCCGCCTCGGGCTCGAGCCCGGTAATAAGCCACCTGGCCTTCACTGACTTCCCCACCGGGGTGGGCGAAATTGGTGAACATGGGGGCCATAACAATGCGGTTGCTGACCGCTACCCTACCTAGTTGCATGGATTTAAATAACGCAGAAAAATATTCAGCCATAATCATGCGACCTTTGCCAATATATTCACAATTATAACACAGGTAAGCGGCCTGCCCCGCGCTTAATATGTGATGATTTTCATTAGACTCAAAAAAATCGGCGGACAAATGTCCGCCGATTCCACGTTCAATCAGATTGATCTGGAATTTAATAGCCTCGCTTATGGCTCCGGCGCCAGATTTTCTGCTCTTGCGCAGCTTTGATCAGGTCATCGCGGAAATCAGGATGGGCGATTTCGATCAGGGCTTCAGCCCGCTGCCAGGTGCTCCGGCCTTTCATGTAGGCGATACCGTATTCAGTAACGATCATATGCGCAGCAGTTCTAGGATCGGTGACAATGGCGCCGGGAGTGAGGATGGGCTGGATTTTGGAGGCCAGGGTCCCATCTTTCTTCTTTACCGTAGAGGGCATGCATACGAAGCTCTGCCCGCCTTTGGACTTATAGGCACCTTCCACAAAGTCCAGCTGTCCGCCGGTGCCGCTCAAGTGCCTGGTGCCGACGCTTTCCGAGCATATCTGGCCGTAGAGGTCAACCTCCACACAGGCGTTGATGGAGACAAAGTCATCGATCTGGGATATTACAAAGGGATGATTGGTATAACTTACGGGGAATGAGGACAGTCCGGGGTTATCGTCAACATAATCATAGAGCTCTTTGCTGCCCATGACAAAGGAGTAAACCTGTTTATATCTATCGATAGTTTTCTTGGACCCGTTAATCTTACCAGCTTTAACCATCTCATAGTAAGCATCCACATACATCTCGGTATGAACTCCCAAGTCCTTCAGATCGGACTGGGCTATCAATGTTCCAACTGCATTGGGGACCCCGCCGATGCCCAGCTGGATGCAGCA
>JAAZOA010000142.1 GCA_012798055.1 Syntrophomonadaceae bacterium
CGGACTGAAGCCCAAGCCTTATGCGGAAGAGATCATGCCCTGGCAGTTAAGCTGGTTGATAATAGCCGCCCTGACCATATGGCTGTGGGGCAGGGATGAGCTGAACAACATTTATTATGGTGCTTCCAACGTTTTGGTAGTCATGATTCCAGTTACCGCTTACTTCGGGCTGGCAGTCCAGGCATACAAGCTGGGCAAAATGAAGCCGTCCACCCGCAGGTGGGGTTGGGCCATATTTATGGTGATAGCCTTGCTTTTTACCCCCTTGGCTATAGTTTTCATAAGTTTTTTAGGATTGTTTGATTCACTGGTTGACTATCGCAAACTAAACCAGAAAAAGGAGGCGACCCCGTGAAAGTTATCCTGCTGCAGGATGTCAAAAAATTGGGCAACAAGGGACAGATATTCGATGTATCCGATGGCTATGCTCGCAATTACCTGATCCCGCAAGGACTGGCCCAGGAGGCCACCAAGACCAGGCTCAAGGAAATTCAGGAAAAAAGCCTCAAAGAAGAGAAAAAGAAAACCAGCGAAAAGGATCAAGCCGAAAAACTGAAATCCATTTTGCACGGTAAAAAACTGGTGATAAAAGTCAAAGCGGGAACCGGTGACCGCTTGTTCGGAGCGGTAACCAGCCGCGAAATCTCAGAAGCACTGTCGGCCGAGTTCGGGGTGAGTGTTGACAAAAAGAAGATTGAGCTGGAGGAACCGATCAAACACCTGGGTCATCACAAGATCAAGCTGAAAATATACCCGGGCGTGCAAGCTGATATCAGGCTGGAAGTCAGTCCTGAATGATGAGCAGCGATAGGGGTGTCAAGACCGCTCAATTATTGACACTATGAGACCCTTCTGCTACTATGAATAAGTTGGGAAACTAGCGACTAATGGGGTATGGTAACGATTTGCGGTTAGCATGCCTTAAACCAGGGGGTGGATCTATGCCAGCCGTAATATTGGTAGGAGCTCAATGGGGCGATGAGGGCAAAGGAAAGATTACTGATTTTTTGGCTGATCAAGCCGATTGTGTCGTAAGATATCAGGGAGGCAGCAATGCCGGTCATACTGTGGAGTTGGACCACGATCAATTCAAACTGCACCTCATTCCTTCCGGGATTTTGCATCCCAGCAAGACCTGTGTGATCGGCAATGGTGTAGCGGTTGACCTGGGTAAAATCATCGAGGAACTGGATGGATTGCACCAACGCGGCATCGATACAAGCAACCTGCGCATCAGCAGCCGGGCATCAGTGGTTA
Organism: Syntrophomonadaceae bacterium; assembly: GCA_012798055.1. Lineage (GTDB taxonomy): Bacteria > Bacillota > Syntrophomonadia > Syntrophomonadales > Syntrophomonadaceae > PHAA01. The sequence continues at coordinate 1,258 of JAAZOA010000142.1, forward strand.
TGCCCTATCACAAGAAACTTGATGAGATTGAGGACCGCACCAAGAAGATCGGAACCACTAAAAGGGGTATCGGCCCTACCTATGCGGATAAGATAAGCCGCGTCGGTTTTAGGATCTGTGACTTGCTGCACGAAGAGTATTTCCGGCAAAAGTTCACCCTCGAAGCTGGCAACAAAAACCGTTTGCTGCAAAAGTTCTATGGAGAGCCGGGATTTGATGTCGAGGAGATGTTGGAGCAGCTGCTGGCCCAGATAGCGGTGATAAAAGATTACGTTGTAGATACCCCGCTATTGATACACCGGGATCTCAAGGCAGGCAGGAAAGTGCTGTTTGAGGGAGCCCAGGGGACCTTGCTGGACATCGATCATGGGACTTATCCCTATGTAACCTCGTCTTATCCTACCGCCGGAGGAGCTTGTGTAGGTGCCGGAATAGGCCCCACCGAAATGGATCGGGTTATTGGAGTGGTCAAGGCATATACCACCCGGGTAGGAGAAGGGCCTTTCCCCACCGAGTTATTGGATGAGACCGGCGAGTTTCTGCGGCAGAGAGGAGCCGAGTTCGGGACCACCACGGGACGGCCGCGGCGCTGCGGCTGGCTGGATGCAGTCATACTGCGCTATGCTGCCCGTATCAATGGATTGACGGATTTGGCCATAACCAAACTGGATGTGCTTGATACTTGCCAAACCGTCAAAATTTGTGTAGCCTATCGCTATAAGGGGGAACTCTTGACCGAGTTCCCGGATACCGATATTGTTCTGGCAGGATGCGTTCCCGAATATATCGAAATGCCCGGCTGGAATCAGGACATAAGCAGCGTTACCGCTTATCGCGACTTACCTGCCGCCACCAGGGACTATATAGAAAAAATCGAAGAACTGTGCGGGGTCAAGCAAGCACTGGTGGCAGTTGGGCCCAAACGTGACCAGACCATTGTAACCAGAAAGATTTTCTAAGGATTGCCAAGAGCAAATGGGCGCGTAACTCAGCGGGAGAGTGCTACCTTCACACGGTAGAAGTCGTGGGTTCGAAACCCTCCGCGCCCACCATTGAAATATATTATACCGGGGTTAGGAAGCCCCGGTATTTTTGCGTTTAAGCCGACAAGGTCGTTTATAGGTGGCCCAATTAACATTCTCTCAGATATGGCATATAGGAGGCGGCTATCAGGTTGCCCTAAATAGTCTAGCCCCGCTCCTTAAAATTGGCTGAAAATTGCCCGGCGACCCAATTATAGATGTCTGCTTTTACATACTATTAATAGATCTATTCCAGAAAAAAATTTTTTAATGATGCAAGGATTTTTTGCCGTCGATCGTTTTGTATATAGAGGAGATAAACATGGTGCTTGCCAATGAAAGTGACAGAATAGCCACGGCACTGCAGAAATACTCTGATAGTGTTTATCGAATCTGCTTTATCTACCTGGGCCGCCGGCCCGAAGTCGACGACGTCTTTCAGGAAGTATTCTTGAAGCTGCTCCAGAACCAAGACTCATTTGCCGATGAGGAACATGAAAAAGCATGGCTGATCAGGGTAGCGATCAATAAGTGCAAGGACGTGGTAAAGGGTTTTTGGTGGAGAAGAATCGACCTGATGGAGGAAGTAGACCTGCCGGGACATGAAGCCGAGGAAAAAGACCTGCTGCGAGTGGTGCTCTCACTCCCGCAGAAATACAAGGACGTAGTCTACCTTCACTACTACCAGGATTACACCGTGCCCCAGATGGGGCAAATCCTGCAGCGCAGTGAGAACACCATCTATTCCCAGTTGCACAGGGCCAGGGAACTCATGAGAAAGGAATTGGAGGGAAAAGGGCATGAAAGAGCTTTTTAGATCGGCCTTGGATAGGATTAAAGCTGATGAGGCCCTGATCGGCAGGACGGAAGCACGGTTAAGAGAAGATCTGCTGGCGAGCCACGAGCCGCGAATAAGAACTAAGCGAGGGAGGAATTATCAGATGAAGAAATTAGCCATAGCCGCATGCATGGCAGTAATGCTCCTTGGGGGAGGTTTTGCCTGGGCTACACCCACTTCATACCTCAGCGTTGACATCAATCCCAGTGTGGAATTGGGCATAAATGCCCTTGACCGTGTAGTTAGGGTCCAAGCCCTTAACGAAGATGGCACGGTCATATTGGAAGGACTCAGTATCAAAGGGCTGCAGGTCGACGAAGCAGTCAGCCTCATAGTTGATGCCGCCGCTGAGCAGGGCTACATCGAAAAGGACGGATCGTCGATCGTTTCCATAACTGCGGGGACCGATAACAAGAAGAAAGCTGATGCATTGACCGCGGATGCTGAGGAAGGTGTCCGGGAAGCCCTGGAGAAAAATGAGGTAGCAGCTGAAGTCAGCATGGCGGCCATAAGCCAGGCCCGCTGGGAAGCTGCACGAGCCCTGGATATCTCCCCGGGCAAGATGAACCTTTATCAGAAATTATGGGCGGCCAAGAATCAGAATTCTGATGAAGAACTTACCGCGGGGAACTACGATGAAGAAATTATGGCATTTGCTGAGGAATTTGCTGATGATAATTTTGACGGCCAGGCTCCAGCCGACGTCCCGGTCAAATCGATCATGCAGGCGATCAAGGATGCCCGGGGCGATGCTGGCGAGGATGCCGACAGTGACGAAGTGGGCAAACCAGGCAAAGGCAAGGCCAATGCTCCTGGACAACAGCTGAAAGCTGGTTCAGGCGATGCCCAAGACCAGGTTTCATATTTACCCAACGGCAAAACAAAGAAAAACGCTCCTGATGATGAGGACGAAGAAGAGGAGTAAAACCAACCTTGAGGTGAGCAAAGTAAAACAGCCGGCTTATCACCGCAGGCTGTTTTTTCGCGCTTACTTGAAACCAGCCCCC
>JAAZOA010000143.1 GCA_012798055.1 Syntrophomonadaceae bacterium
CCCGATCTTGTCTGCTATGTCCCGGGGGGATATGGTCAAATCTTCTTTCGAGATCACATCTGCGAAGACTGGCTTAGCGCCAGTATAGTACACGGCATTGGCGGTGGCCGCGAAGGTCAGGGAGGGCACGATGACCTCATCCCCGGGGCCGATCCCCAGGCACAGTACCGCCAGGTGCAGGGCGGCGGTGCAGCTGTTAACCGCTACCGCATATTTGGCTCCGCTCAGAGCTGCAAAGCGGTTCTCGAACTCGGCGGTCCTGGCTCCGGAGGATATCCATTTGGAGTCAATAGCCTGATTGACAGCCTGTTTCTCGGCTTCGCCGAAATTAAGATCAAAAAGTGGCACTTTCCATTCCAAGAGTGGTTCATTTCCTTTCTTTACTGGGCTTTAAACATATCCTGGGTAAAGAATTTATGTATATCCTCATTAGCCTTCTCGTAATCTTCCGGGCGCCCTATGTCCAGCCAGTAGCCCCGGTGGTGGAAGGCCTTGACCTTCTCCCCGTTTTTCAGCAAGGTGTGCATCAGGTCGTCGAACCCGAAGCGGGTGTTGTCCGGTACGTAGTCGAAGACCCGCTTGTTGAAGGCGTAGATGCCCATGCTGACATCCAGCTTGTATTCAGGTTTTTCGATGAAGTCATCGGCCAGGTAATCCTGGTTGAAGTGGATCACCCCGAAATCCACCGCTACCTTGCGGGTATAGGTGGCCACGGTCAGGATGGCGTCATTGGTCTTATGCTCTAAGAACAGCTTGTTGAACGACAGGTCGCTCAATATGTCGCCGTTCATGACCAGGAAATCGTCAGGCAGCCCCTTGATGAGTTTGATGGGGGCGATGGTCCCTAAAGGCTTGCTCTCCCGCGAATACCTGATCTTCATGCCCATCTGCGAGCCATCCCCGAAATAGGCTTCGATCAGGTCCCCCATGTGGTTGACGCAGATCACGGTTTCCTTGATGCCCTGCCGCTTCAGGTTATTCAGAAGAAGTTTCATGATGGGTTCCTCGCCCACCGGTACCAGTGGTTTGGGCAAGGTAACCGTATAGGGTTTGAGTCTTACTCCCTGTCCTCCAGCTAAAATCACAGCTCGCACGGTATCACCTCACAGACTTAAGAATATTCTTTTGAAGGTGGAGACGATGATCCTCATATCTGTGAGGACCGACATATTCTCCAGGTACATCAGGTTCAGCTTTATCTTTTCCGGCATGATGGTGTTGATGTAATAATTTTCCGGATCCTGGGCCTGCTCCAAGAGGTCGCCCTCGTTGATGAAATAGACGGATGCGTAATCGGTGATGCCGGGTCTGACTTTCAGCACCTCTCGCTGCTCCGGGGTATATAGGTTCACGTAGTTGGGGGTCTCCGGCCGGGGCCCCACTACCGCCATATCGCCCAGCAATACGTTGAAAGCCTGGGGCAGCTCATCCAGCTTGGTCTTCCTGAGGAAATATCCTATCCCGGTCATACGCCGGTCATTGGTCATGGTCAAATTGGGGCCGCTCTCGCCCACATGGTCATACATCTTGCGGAACTTGTAGATCTTGAAAGGCACCCCATCCTTGCCGATCCTGACCTGGGTATAGAAGACCGGTCCGGGCGAATCCAGCTTGATCAGGACCGCGATAATAATGAACAGGGGAGAGAGGACCAAAAGCCCGGCGGCCGAAAAGATCACGTCATACAGGCGCTTGGCCGCCAGGGTCAGGCGCTTGCCCCTCAGCAGGGCATCCACGGCCACGTAATTAGGGCTTGCTAACCAATAGAAAAAGAGCCTAAAAACCAGGTAAAACGGGCATTGATGCCGAATATATGTGCATAGGGAATGGCGATTTTGGCAAAAAAACCATGCACATGGAGGCAAATATGTACCGAAAACCAAGCCCGCA
>JAAZOA010000144.1 GCA_012798055.1 Syntrophomonadaceae bacterium
AAATCGAAGAGATAAATTCGGGCATGTATTGCTTCGACGCGCGGGAGGCGTTCCGGGCCTTGGCGCAAATCGGCACCCAAAACGCCCAGGGCGAATATTACTTGACCGATATCCTGACCATCCTTAAAAACGAAGGGCAGCGGGTGGAGGTCTTGGAACTGGATGCCAGTGAGGACATGTACGGTATCAATGACAGGTTGCAGATGTCCCAGGCGGAATCTATACTGAGAAGGCGCAAAAACGAAGCGCTGATGCGTGCTGGGGTAACCATAATAGATCCGGTTACTACTTACATAGACAGCGAAGTGGAGATTGGCGCCGATACCATAATCTACCCGGGAACCATGATCGAAGGCCGTACCAGGATAGGGAAAGCCTGCGAGATCGGACCCCAAACCCGCATAAGTTCTTCGCAGATCGGCAACAAGGTAACTATAGAAAATTCACGTCTTAAAGAAGCCCAGGTAGGTGATGAATGCACTATCGGGCCCTTCGCATATCTTCGCCCCCAGGCGGTCCTGCACCGCAAGGTAAAAGTGGGTGACTTCGTGGAGATCAAGAAATCAACCCTGGGCGAGGGCAGCAAAGCCCCGCATCTCAGCTATATCGGTGATGCCAAAGTGGGAAAATATGTCAACATAGGAGCGGGTACCATTACCTGCAACTACGACGGTGCCCATAAATACGAAACCGTCCTGGAAGATGGCGTGTTTATCGGCAGCAACACCAATCTGGTGGCGCCGATTAAAGTGGGGACTCATGCGATTACCGGGGCCGGGTCGACCCTTACGCGGGATGTCCCGGCGGAAACGGTGGCCGTGGAGAGAGCGGAGCAGCGGCATCTGAAAAAGATGAAAAAGAGCACCCCGCACGAATAGAATCCCGATATCTGAACGGAGGTCAATGATGATGAATACTTCCAGGTGGAGGATGAAACTGTTCACCGGCAATGCCAATCCCTATCTTGCCAAAGAGATCGGCAATTACCTGGGGCTCTCCCTGGCCAAGTCCAACGTGACCCACTTTTCTGATGGTGAAATCAGCGTCGAGATCCACGAGAGTGTGCGCGGGGTCGATACCTTTGTCGTCCAGCCGACTTGTACTCCTGGCAATGAAAACCTGATGGAGCTCCTCATCATGATCGATGCTTTCCGCCGGGCTTCAGTAGGTCGGATCAATGCGGTCATACCCTATTTCGGATATGGCCGGCAGGACCGGAAAAGCCGGGCGCGCGATCCTATCACCGCCAAATTGGTTTCCAATCTGATCGTTGAAGCGGGGGCTGACCGGGTGGTCACAGTTGACCTGCATGCTACCCAGATCCAGGGATTTTTTGATATACCGGTGGACCATCTCCCCGGAGTCTCAACCCTGGCTGATCACATAGTCAAGAAGCAGTTGGGCGATAGAGCTGTGGTCGTATCCCCTGACGTGGGCGGGGTGACCAGGGCCCGTAACCTGGCAGCCAAGCTGGGGGCCCCCCTGGCCATCGTCGATAAGCGCCGGCCGGCTCCAAATGTGTCGGAAATCATGCATGTCATCGGTGAAGTCGAAGGCAAATCAGTGATACTCATCGACGACATAATCGATACCGCGGGTACGGTCTGCAATGCGGCCGAAGTGATGATGGAAAAGGGAGCCGCGGAAGTATTCGTATGCTGTACCCATCCGGTTTTCTCCGGTCCAGCCATCGAGAGGCTGACTGCCGCCCCCTTCAAGGAGATAATAGTAACCAATACCATCCCGGTTCTGGGGGAGAAACTCTTGCCCAATATGAAGGTGCTTTCCATTGCCCCGCTCATCGGGGAAGCGATATTGAGGATACACGAAGACTTGTCAGTCAGTAAGATATTCGAAGACTAAATTTGGAATAAATAATAGTCTGGTGGAAGAGGCGCACTTTTCGGGTGTGCCTTATGTGCTTGCTCGAATCAACATTCCCGGGGGAAAAGTATGAAAATTATTGTTGGACTCGGTAATCCCGGTCCAGAATACAAAAACACCCGCCATAACATCGGCTACATGGTCCTGGAAGAACTGGCCGCCCGCTACCCAGTGGAAAAACAAGACGCCAAATTCGATGCCCTGATCGGGCAAATCCGGATAGGGGGAGAAAAGGTGCTGCTGGTCAAGCCCCTGACCTATATGAACCTGAGCGGCAGGGCCGTTCAGCCGCTGGTGCATTGGCACAAACTAGACCTCCAAGACTTGATAGTGGTTTATGACGATATGGATCTGCCCCTGGGCCGCTTGCGCATCCGCGCCGGAGGCGGCAGCGGGGGACACAAAGGTATCAAGTCGATCATAGAGAGGCTGGGCACCTCTGATTTTGCCCGCATCCGCCTGGGCATTGGCTGGGCAGTTGACCGGGATGCGGTCGACTGGGTACTGGGCAGGTTCGGCACCGAGGAAGAGGACGAAGCCAGGCATGCAGTTGAGCGGGCGGCGGATGCACTCGAGAAATGGGTCACCGCTGGCCTCGAATCAACTATGAACACCTACAACTAAAAACCCAAGTGTCAGGGGGACGGGGTTGTTGACACCCCTCTCCAAGTTTAATTGGACTGGGGTGTCAACAACCCCGTCCCCCTGACATAAGCGGGCAGCGATGGTGGAGGCCGTCTGGAGGCGGTGTCCACCTTTCAGGCTTGGTTTGGAGAAGTCCAGGTCTTATTGGGAAAAGGGCTGGCCGGGGAGAGAGATGAACAACCAGGGAGGGAACAGGGTTTGAATCAGGAGATATTGGAACAGATAAATAAAAATCTCGACGCTAACAATAAGGTGTTGCTGAGCGGCTTATCCGGCTCGGCCCGGAGCTTTGTGATACAGGAAGTTTTCCGCCATGGACCAGGCCGGCTCCTGTACATAGCCCCGGAAGAAGAACGGGCCTATGACCTGGCTCGGGAACTGCAACAGCTGCTGGGTCGCGAAAAAGTGGCCCTATTCATGGAGCGCGATTTCGTGTTCAAGAGCGAAAATCCCACCCCGTCAGCCATGGACAGAATCGCTGCCCTTACAGACCTGGTTATGCACCCCCGCCGCAAGACGATCATTATAACCACGGTGGGCGCCCTCTTGTTCTGCATCATGTCGCCGGCCCAGATGCAAAAGGCCACCCGCAGCCTGGTCCTGGGCCAGGATGTCGCCTTGCACGATTTGATTCGTGACCTGGTGGGGAGCGGTTATGAACGAGTCGATACCGTAACCCGATCGGGGCAGCTGGCTCTGCGGGGCGGTATCTTTGATATCTTTCCCGCTGGAGCCAGGGAACCTTACCGGGCCGACTTTTTCGGGGATACCGTGGACAGCCTGCGCCGCTTCGATATCAACAGCCAACGCTCCGGGGAAAAAGTTGAACAGGTGGTGATAAGCCCGGCTGATGAAATTGCGGGCGCAGGTCTGACCAGCTCCCTGCTGGATTATCTGCCGCCTGACAGCCGGATTTTCCTGGACGAACCCGGCGAAATATATAACGCCCTGGATCGCCAGAGCCGCCGTTACAGGGAATTCATCAAAGAAGCCCGCAAAGAAGACAACCGCCGGGCAGAACTGGTCCTCTTGGACCGGGAACGGCTGGACACCAGCCTGGACCAGCACCCCCTGGTGTATCACTCGTTTTTCCCGGGGAACCCGGCGCAGCTTCGTCCTGCATTTTATGCCCATATATCCCAGATCGAGATGGAGCCTTTTTACCACCAACCAGAAACCCTGTTCAACAGGATTGCAGACTGGCTGGCCCACGATTACACGGTTAGGATTGCGGTTAGATCAAGTGCCCTGCGCGATGAAATCAGCCGGGAGCTGACGGACCGGCACCTAGCCGGGGTTGAATTTGTCAAGTCAGACTACCCCCGGGGTTTTATCAGCCAGACCCTAAGGCTGGCCCTGATAACGGACCACGATATATGGGGCAAGAAGAGTATGCGCCGTACCCGTTCTAGACCGCCCATCGAACAGCGGGTCTTGGTGGAGGACTTGCAGCGGGGCGACTTTGTGGTCCATGAACACTATGGCATTGGCATCTTCCGGGGTGTGACCCAGGTGGAAACTGACGGGGTGACCAGGGAGTATATCCTGCTTCAATATGCTGGCACCGACAAACTATACCTGCCGGTGGACAAACTGGATCTGCTGCACAAGTACTCCGGAGATGCGGAGCGTGAACCGCGCCTGAGCAAACTGGGAGGCAGTGAATGGGAGCGCACCCGCTTGAAAGTGACCCATTCCATCCAGGAGATGGCGAATGAACTCCTCCGGCTCTATACCGAACGGGCGACTACGCCGGGGCATGCTTTCCCCCCCGATACCCCCTGGCAAGCGCAATTCGAGGACGAATTCCCTTACCAGGAGACCCCGGATCAATTGAAAGCCATCCAGGAGGTCAAACGGGATATGGAGAGTCCAAGGCCTATGGACCGCCTGGTGTGCGGCGATGTGGGCTATGGCAAGACCGAGGTGGCCCTGCGGGCGGCCTTCAAAGCTTTTATGGATTCGACCCAGGTAGCCATCCTGGTTCCCACCACAGTTCTGGCTGAACAGCATTACGATACTTTCAGGAAAAGATTCAAAGACTTTCCAGCCCATATCGAAGTCTTGAGCCGTTTCCGCTCGCCGGCGGAACAGAAAAAGATAGTCGCCGATGTGAGCCGGGGCGCCGTCGATATAGTGATCGCCACTCACCGGCTGCTCTCCAAGGATATCAAGTTCAAAAACCTGGGGCTGCTGGTGGTCGACGAGGAACACCGCTTCGGGGTGGCTCAGAAGGAAAAAATAAAGGCCTTGAAAGCCCAGGTGGATGTGCTCAGTTTGTCGGCCACCCCTATACCCCGGAGTCTGCACATGGGCTTGACTGGACTGCGGGATCTTTCCATAATCGAAACCCCGCCCCCGGGGCGCTATCCCATCACCACCTTTGTCATGGAATACAACCCGGAGATAGTGAGGGAAGCAGTCCTGGCCGAGGTGGGCCGCAACGGCCAGGTTTTCGTGGTCCATAACCGCATCCAGGGCATATACCGTTTTGGTGAGGAGCTGCAGAAGCTCCTGCCCGGGGTTAGAATATGCATCGGCCACGGCAGGATGAACGAGGAAGAACTCTCCCGGACCATGCTCCAGTTCATAAAAGGGGATTACGATGTATTCCTGTGCACCACCATCATAGAGTCAGGCTTGGATATGCCTAATGTAAACACCATAATCATCGATATGGCTGACCGCATGGGCTTGGCCCAGCTCTACCAGCTGCGCGGCCGGGTAGGGCGGTCCAATCGGGTGGCCTATGCATATCTCACTTATCACCGGGATAAAGTGATCACCGAAGCATCCCAGAAGCGCCTGAATGCCATCCGTGAATTCAACGAACTGGGCGCCGGGATCAGGATAGCCCTGCGGGACCTGGAGATAAGAGGGGCTGGCAATATTCTGGGCGCCGAACAGCACGGCTACATCAGGGCGGTTGGATTTGACCTGTACGGCCGGCTTCTGGAACAGGAAGCCGCCAAACTAAAAGGTCAGGTGATGAGCGAGCCTCTCAAGCCCCAGTTGGATATGGATATCGATTACTTCATCCCCGACAGCTATATCCCCGATGCAGGCAGTAAAATGCGGATCTACCGCCGGCTATTGCTGGCGGATAAACAGGAGGAAATAGAATCAGTCCGGGAGGAGATCCAGGACCGGTTCGGCCCCCTGCCGGCCCCGGTGGAGAATTTCCTGCAGGTAGCGGCCTTGCGCCTCAAAGCCCGCGACAAGCAGATCAAAGGCCTGCGCCGCAAGGGTAACGAGATAGAGATCCATCTAGTCAGTCCGCTGCCCAGTGAGTACCGTCCTCCAGCCGGGCTGCAACTTAAGAAGATCAATCCCCAAACCCTGTCGCTGCGCCTGAACCAGGCCCAGACCCAGTCCTTGAAGGACCTCCAGGAGTTGCTGGACCGGATCTGATATTATAAGCTGGGGTTGTAAAGAAAACGAATGAGTTGCTTCAATCATTCAAAAGGCCAATAAGAAAGGAGCAATGCCAGTGCCCTTCTCCTCAGATTATGCCCGCAAAATGAGTCCGGCCCAAAAAATCAGTGCCCGGCAGAGGATTATCGAGCCTTCCCGGCCTTCAGGATCATTTTATCTGCTGGTATGTCTGTCGGCCATAATAGCCACTCTAGGACTACTGGCCAACAGCACTGCGGTTGTCATTGGGGCAATGCTGGTGGCTCCTTTAATGAGTCCTATTTTCGGCATTGCCCTGGGTCTTGCCAGTGGTGACCGCCAGTTGCTGAAGACCGCCCTGTTAGCCGATATCGCCGGTATTATCCTGGCAGTAGCTTTGTCGGCTTTGATCGGGATGATACCCCTGCGGCCTGATTTCGGCAGCGAGATTTTGGCTCGCACCCAACCCAATATTTATGATGTGCTGATAGCACTGGCTTCAGGATTGGCTGGAGCTTATGCGCTGGTACACGAGAAGATCAGCCCGGTTCTCCCGGGGGTAGCTATCGCCACCGCTTTGGTACCTCCCCTGGCAGCCTGCGGACTGAACGTGGCGGCAGGCAACTGGCCCCTGGCCTGGGGGGCTTTTTTACTCTTCCTGGTAAACTTCATTGCCATCGAATTCGCCGCCGCCAGTGTATTTATGCTGGCCGGCCTGGTGGAATTAGCCCATACCGGCCATAATTCGAAATTTAAAGCAATCTTCAGCAGCATGGGCGTAAGCCTGCTGATTTTAGTCCTGGCTACTGGATTCATGACCCAAACCCTGATAAAGATAGTCAGTGAGAGGCAGCTGGAGAAACAAATCCGGACAGTTCTGACTGGCCAACTGGACAAATATGCCGGGGCAAGGTTATCGGAACTGAATTATGCCCAGGAGGGGAGTGAGTTAGAGGTCATAGCCACAGTAATTACTCCCCAGGGCTTCGCTCCCAAACAGGTGGCAGACCTGGAAGGTTCCTTGAAAGCCATCGTGAACCCACAGGCGGGTTTGATTGTCCGTTCAGTAATTACGGAGGACGCCGACCGCAACGGGCCGGTATTTGTAAGCGTGCAGGAATTGCGCCAGCGCAGTCAGGCAGTTGAGGAAGCCCGCTATATGAATGACATTTCCCTGATCATCAGCGAGGAAATGCGCAAACTGGGTGGAGCTCAGGTAAGCAATGTCAGCAAGGAGGTCAGTGATGACAACAATATAATAACGGCGGTGGTGAGATCTTACCAGGCCATCACCCCGGCCCAGGTCCAAAAAGTCGAGCAGCGCTTGAATGCTGAAGTGGACAGCCAGATCAGGCTGATAGTGCGCACTGCCATCACCAAAGACGCTGACTCCCAGGAATTTTTGCATCAAGCCGTGCCTTTCGAAGATGCTTTGCAGGAGCAAGAACTTGATTTGTACAAGCGGATGCTTAACGAAATCAATTGGTACCTGCAGCGACAGGTGAGTGGGATCATGGTTGCTGATCTTTGGTTTAAGGAAGGGGATGACCATGCCTTGCAGGTTTATGTAACTGTAAAAACCCCGGTAATCCTGGCGCCTATGCTGGTAGCCGAACTTCAGGAACACCTGGTACGGTACATAGATCCCCGCATTGTGCTGATCGTCGAATCGAAGGTAGGAGGGGTTGCCACCGCATCGGAATTATACCAGACCGATGAGTAACCCTCTCATCATCACCAGAGCAGGGAGAACATTTTTTTCGCCCAAAGGGTTAGAAGCTGAAGGGATCCCTGACCAAGACACAGGCTGTCGATGGCCAAACGAACTTGCTGCTGCCCCGTGACGACAGGTGATTTGAGAAACACCTGCCCTAAAACCGGCCGGACCCTTATATGATTAGAATGAGATTAGAATGAGCCCGTAGACTTTACCAAGGGTAAAAACTGGAGGACATCTATTATGGAATTCGAAAAAAGCGAAATCGAAAAATATACAGACAAATACAGCCGGATTTGTCGTGAAGCGAGCCGGATTGACAACAGCCTACATGAAAAATATGGGGTTAAAAGAGGTCTGCGTGACATAAGCGGAAAAGGGGTTTTAGCGGGAATCACCAACATTTCTTTGATCAAATCCTTCGCTGAAAAGGATGGCCGGAGTGTGCCCTGCGAGGGGCAATTGTATTACCGCGGCTACAATATTTTCGACCTGGAGAAAGGGCTGGAAAACGCCAATCGCTTCGGCTTCGAGGAGATAGCCTATCTGCTCTTGTTCGGTTCCCTGCCCACCCGCCAACAGTTGGAGGAATTCACCAAGATCCTGGCAGGTTGCCGGGATTTGCCCAGAAATTTTGTTCGCGATGTCATCATGAAAGCCCCCAGTAAAGATATAATGAATTCCCTGACCAAGAGCATCTTGACCCTGGCTTCCTATGACGAGCGGGTAGAGGATTTGTCATTGGACAATGTATTGCGCCAGTGTCTGACCCTTATCAGCGTTTTTCCCATGTTGTCAGTTTATGGTTACCATGCCTACAACCATTACGAGTGCGACGAAAGTCTGTATATCCATCGACCTTTGAACAACCTATCCCAGGCTCAAAACATTCTGAGAATCCTGCGGCCGGACAAGGCATACACCGACCTGGAAGCCAAGGTTTTGGATACGGCCCTGGTTCTGCACATGGAACATGGAGGGGGTAATAACTCCACCTTCACTACCCGGGTGGTTTCATCATCAGGTTCGGATACTTATTCAGTAATGGCTGCAGCCCTGTCATCTTTGAAGGGTCCCAAGCACGGGGGAGCCAATTACAAAGTAGTGGAAATGATACAGGATATAAAATCCCAGGTAAGTGATATTAAGGATGAAACAGAGGTTAGCCGGTACCTGGCGAAAATATTGAACAGAGAAGCTTTTGACAGGCAAGGTTTGATTTATGGGATGGGACATGCGGTATATTCTGTCTCTGATCCCAGGGCTATCGTATTCAAAGGATTTGTGGAGAAATTGGCTGATGCCAAGGGCCGGAGAGATGATTTCCAGCTCTATGCCCTGATAGAGAGACTGGCCCCGGAAGTGATCGCCAAAGAGCGGCAAATCTACAAGGGAGTCAGTGCCAACGTCGATTTTTATAGCGGTTTTGTCTACAGCATGCTGGATGTCCCGCTGGAATTGTATACCCCGCTTTTTGCTATGGCCAGGATTGTGGGGTGGAGTGCCCATCGCCTGGAGGAACTCATCAACGCGGATAAGATAATAAGACCAGCCTATAAGAGCAACGTCACACTAAGGGAGTACGTGGAAATTGACAATAGGTAAACCTGTAGGCAACCACGTTTTATCCTAATTGAGGGGCCCGACTATGCGGGCCCCTTATAGTTTTAAGGAGTTCTTGTCTGTCATAATGACCACATATCATTCTTCTTTTAGATAGAAGGCCTCAATATTGGAAACGGCTCCACATTTATTGCCTTTCCCCTAAATCAAGGCCAGAGTATTACCTGAAAATAGCGGCTGCCCCTGTATCAGTGGGCATCTGTTGCCGGGACAGGACCAGGACTTCACCCCTGTCCCGGAGCACCATTTCGGCCAAATCGTCCAGGATATCCTCATGGACCGGGCTCGCCATATCGCCGTATATCAGTTTCCCGGAGCTGATGTCGATTTTGCCTATGATCCGATCGGCTTCGACCAGAATGGCGTGGACTCTCTTTTCAACTGCTGCCTGCGCAATTTCTTCAATGTCATCGGAACCGGCAGCGTTGGCTTTAGCCCGGCCGAACGCTTCGATCAGATTCTGGACTTTGGCCTGGTGCATCGGTTCTATAAGTTCCCAAGCCTTGGCTTTCATTTGCTCTGCGCCCAAAGATTCAGCCGCGCTTTTGATGTCGGTTTCCACAAGGTAGGTGTTACGGCTTATCTTCCTGAACAAGCCTTGATTTTCTGCGGTTGAAACCAGAATCAGTGGCAACCGGGATTGTTGGGAAAAGTTTTCGCCCACAAATTTATCCACATATTTAAAAAATCTTTCCGTGTCAATGTCGGCTTGGTCCTTCCTACTGCCCTTACCATGGAACATAGTTATCTTGCCCCCGCTGCCGGTGGACCACTGGCCCAGGTGTGGCTCAGTCAAGTCGTCGCCCAGCACCTCCTTCAGAGTCACGGGGATATCCGCCGCTATTTCAATTCTATCCAGGCTTTTTTTGGAGCCTTCATAAAGGGAGAATTTGTCGCGGCTAAGTGCTAACAGATGATATTTCCCACCGGACTGAAAATGCCTCAGCAGCGGCTTGATATGGAAGCTATCTCCGACAATCAGCCGATCCTCAGTCGGTTCCGATAACCTGTAGACTACACAGTCTTGGGGACTGGCCAAAACAGCCATTCCATCCAAAGTCCGGTTCCAAAAAGACTGGTTCTTGTCCAGTTGAAAAAGGGGTTCCAGGATGGCATTCAAGGAAGCTTTATCAAGCTGCTCCTTGAGAGTATTTTCAATACTGCGCAAAAAGTTCCGGAATTTGATCTGGTCCTGTTTGTTGTCCGGGGGATACCGGTGGGTAGTCTGATAAAGCGACAAACAAGGGCCACCGGGCTGGAAGATGATCGGGTCGGGGAATGTTTCTGCTATCCTGTATAACATAGTATCCCTCCTTTATTCTATTTTACCCGTGAACTGGGTCTTGAGGCAAAAAACTGCCCGCATCAGTCTGATGCAGGCCATTTGCCCGGCCATCCCCAGCGATAAGAAGTAATTGCGCGACAGGTTGAAGCAATGCGGCCGCGCTAGATATGCATGGTTGAACGTTGCGGCAGATCAAGCCAGTTTTTTGCCACAATATTCATTTATACTGGATGTAACAGGGCGGTCTCAGAGAGTGGCATATTGGCCCTCATGGTACGGCCTGACCGGCGTTAGGGAATCGAAACGGGGACCTGGATGGAGCGGAGACAAGACCCGCATCGATACCGGTGTCTGGGGAAGGAGGGAGAGAATGTCTGCGATACGAAAAATTGGTGTTCTTACTGGCGGAGGAGACAGCCCGGGCCTGAATGCGGTCTTGCATGCGGTGACCAAATCGGCCATCAACAATTACGGTCTGCAGGTGGTAGGATTTATGGATGGATTCAAAGGCATGGTGGAAAATGATTATCGGGAACTGGACCTGGAGTCCATAGCCGGGATCGCCACCCTGGGCGGCACTATTTTGGGAAGTTCCAACCGGGACAGCCCATTTCGCTACCCATCGGAACTTAATGGAGTCAGAACTTTCACGGACAGATCGGCACAGGCATTAAGCAACCTGGAAAAACTGCACCTGGATGCGGTGATCATAATTGGGGGGGATGGCACTATGCATATCGCCCAGCGTTTTGCGGAGATGGGTGTGAACATAGTGGCGGTCCCAAAAACTATCGATAATGACGTAGCTCTGACCGACTATTCAGTAGGTTTCCACACTGCCGTGGACACCGCCTCTGAAGCCTTGGACCGACTGCACACAACTGCCCAATCTCATCATCGGGTGATGGTAATGGAGGTCATGGGACGTTATGCTGGTTGGATAGCGCTGTATGCCGGCCTTGCGGGGGGTGCTCATGTGATCCTGATTCCCGAAATACCCTTTGAAATGGGACATATTGTCAAGACTCTGCAGGAACGCCGGGTTCGGGGGAGAAAATATAACATCATCGTAGTGGCTGAGGGAACTGCTCCAGCCGGAGGGGAGCCTATGGTGCGACAAATGGTGCTGGAGAGCGAGGATCCTGTAAGGCTGGGGGGTATTGGCAACTATTTAGGAGCGGAAATCGAAAGGCAGACTGGAATGGAGACCAGGGTCACAGTCCTGGGACATTTACAGCGCGGAGGTTCGCCAGGTCCGTTTGACAGAATCCTGGCTACCCGCTTCGGAGTAGCTGCGGTTGATTCAATAATGAAGCAGAGGTTCGGCACCATGGTGAGTGTGCAGGGCAGGAAAAAAGTCAATGTAGCCATAAAAGACGCAATCGCTCAACTCAAGCGGGTAGTCCCTGGCGGAGAACTGGTGAAAACTGCCCGGGCCTTAGACATCAGCTTCGGGGATAGGTGAACCCCTGCAGTATTTGGCTGATATGTTCCCGCCAACGATTGAGGCAGCAGGCCTGTTGAAAAGACTTGGTCAGCAGCAGCCCCGGGAGGGGGAGAATTGGATTAGTCAGATTTAGCCAGACAACAGCGGCGAGCTTGCAGCGTCTAAATGAGGTATAAAAATTCTGGTCAAGCTTGGTTTCGCAATATTCGGGGAGGGTGAATCCAATTACAAGATATGTGTGGATCTCGGTCTTAATATTGATGGGCAGTTTATTCGCGGGGATCTTGACTGACAGGGTACTGGTAGCGAAATTACAGAAAATGGCGGGTACAAGCCGGTTCAAGTTGGACGATATCATAATCGGCGCCTTCAAGGGTATGGTCGTGGCTTGGTTTTTTGTGGCGGGCATATACATATCCTTATGGTGGGGCTTTGAAGATGCCGGTTGGAGGGAGACTATCGGCCATATCCTGGTGGCGCTGGTCATAATATCGGTCGCGGTTGTTGCTGCCAGAATTGCGGTTGGTTTGGTTCAAGCCTATAGCGAGAGCGGTGATGGAAATCTGCCCTCGATTTCGATTTTCACCAACCTGACCAGATTTATAGTGATGAGTATCGGCTTACTTGTCATGCTGCAGTATTTTGGTATCTCCATAACCCCGATACTTACCGCCTTGGGTGTAGGGGGTATCGCTGTGGCCCTAGCACTTCAAGACACTCTGTCCAACGTTTTTGCCGGCATCCATATATTGATGTCGCGGCAGATCAAACCTGGGGATTATATCAAGCTGGATTCCGGAGAAGAAGGTGTTGTTGCCGATATCTCCTGGAGAACCACCAGTATCCGCATGCTGTCCAACAATATGGTGCTGGTTCCAAACCTGCGCTTGTCCGGTGCGATTGTAACCAACCATGAATTGCCGGAACACGAGATGTCAGTAATTGTGAGTGTGGGCGTAAGCTACTCCAGCGACCTGGATCAGGTGGAGCGTACCGTTATCGAGGTGGCCCGGGAAGTACTGCGAGACAGTCCTGGAGGGGTGTCTGACTTCAATCCCTTGTTCCACTACACGGACTTTTCTGATTCCAGCATCGACTTCAATGTGGTCCTGAAGACCAAATCATTTGCTGATCAGTATGCCCTCAAACACGAGTTTATCAAGCGGCTGCACCGCCGTTTCAACCAGGAGGGCATCGAGATACCCTTCCCCATCCGGACCATAATTTCTAAATAGACATTTCAGCGGTCGCCCGGGCACAAATACAGGCACAAATATGAAAGCGGAAAAAAATACCAGCCCAGTTGTCGGCCGTATGCCCTTGACTTGGGGGGTAATACGGCCGGGATGAAAGGTCATTGAGTGATCAGGAGGGTATTTCACGTCACTTCATTTTCCACTTCCACGACTTGCCCTTCCCAGGTCTTCAGCACAACTTTGGCGCGACTGACCTCCATTATGTGGTTAGGCATCAAAGGTATTTTGCCCAAACCTCCAGGGGCGTTCAGGATATAGGTAGGAATTGCAATGCCCGAGGTATAGCCCCGCATTGATTTCATGATGTCAAGTCCAGTGGAAATGCTGGTGCGGAAGTGTTTGGTTCCCTTCACGTCTTTGGCATGGAAAATATAGTAGGGACGTACCCTTATTTTTAGCAGGTCATGGTTGAGTTTGCGCATTATATGGGGCTTATCATTGATCCCTTTCAGCAAAACCGCCTGGTTGCCCAACACCGCTCCCGCTCCAATCAAAGCATCACAGGCCTGTTTGGAATCAGGTGTGATCTCCCGGGGATGATTGAACTGGGTGTTGATATATATTGGCGGGTAGTGTCGCAGAATATCGCATACTTCCGGGGTTATTCGCTGGGGCAGGGTGACCGGAACCCGGGTTCCGAGCCGCTTGATTTCTACATGGGGAATATTCTGCAACCGGGCCAGGATGAAATCCAATAGCTGGTTGCTGAGCATCAGGGCGTCGCCTCCGGTTACCAGGACATCGCGTATTTCCCTATTTTTTTCTACGTAGTCGAGGGCGCTGTGGATGTCTTCCCAACAGGCATGCTGGTCGATTTCCCCTATATTGCGCCGGCGCTGGCAGTGGCGGCAGTACATGGCACATTGGTTGGTGACATTGATGATCATCCGGTCCGGATACCTGCGGGTCACACAGGGAGCCGGAGAGGTGTGGGCTTCGTTCATGGGATCCAGGCTGCCGCCGGGAAACAGTTCCATTATGTTCGGTACAGATTGCTTAAAAATAGGATCTTCTTTGTAATCCTCTCCGATTAAACTCAGATAGTAGGGGGAAATGGCCCAGCGATAGGCTTTACTGACCCTGTCGATCCTTTTTTTCTCCAGGTTGCTAAGCCCGATTATTTTGCCCAGCACCTGGGTGTCGTTTACACGGTTTTTGAGCTGCCATTTCCAATTAGACCAGTCTTCTTCATGTCCCCTCAAGATCTCCAGGATCTTCTTTTTCCGGTCAGCAGCTTCTTCCGCCACATCTACCGCCATCGGCAAGTCCTTTGTTTCTTTTAGATAGGCAAGCCCGTGCTGTTTGAGCTCATCGCTCCTAGCCAATGACATGTACAAATCGTAAACGTCCGCGGGTCTTTTCATTTGATCCCTCCTCCGCTAACAGACTGTTCCAGGGATGTCCATTTTCTAAAAGGTCCGAGTTCCCAAATCCGCCTATCAGGCAATACTGGCACCCGGATCCAAATTTAGGTTCAGTGAGGTGAAGACCAGCTGCACAGGACCTAGCCAGGCAGCCGCTCAAATATCAGGCAGGTTGACAAAACAACCATAGTATAATGATAGAAGACAAATGTGGCAAAATTGGGGTGCGATGTGAGACCGACCTTGATTTGAAATGGTGGTGAGCCAATGGGTTTTATAGAAGGCTCACATATTTGTGCCACATTTCTGGCCTACAATTTGTATTGTAATATCCCAAGCAGCAAAGGGGACTCTGCCTGCAATGAGCACCATATTTGTTGTCGACGACGAGGAAAATATCCGCCTTTTGATCGCCCAGTACCTGCAGAAAGAGGGCTATAATGTAGTGGCTTTCGGTAGTGTGGAAGAGATGGCCGAACGCTTGGAAACGGGATATCCGGATATGTTGATACTGGATATAATGCTGCCAGGCCAGGATGGTCTGCAATATTGCGAGCAGCTGAGGGAGAAAAGCGGTATCCCGGTTATTTTCATATCAGCTCGCCGGAAAGCATTGGACCGGGTGACCGGACTGGAAATCGGTGGTGATGACTATTTATCCAAGCCATTCAGCCCCCGAGAGCTCATCGCCCGGGTAAAGTCCATATTCCGGCGCACCAAGGCATCACCTGAGCAGCAGCAATATCTTCTGGCAGGAAATCTGAAGCTTCTTCCCGCGGACCGCCGGGTGTTGGTCAACGGCGCGGAAATAAATCTGTCGGGCAAAGAGTATGAAGTGCTGGCACTCTTGACGCATTATCCCCGGCGTACATTCAACCGCCAGGAGCTGCTCGACCGGGTGTGGGGATATGATTATGATGGAAGCGAGCGAGCAGTGGATGATTTGATCAAGCGTCTGCGTCGCAAATTGAAAGAAGGCGGCTCTGAGACCAATATCGAGACTATATGGGGATACGGGTACCGGTTAGATGGTGAAGTGGAAAAGCATATCTACTAAAATATTGGTCAGTTACCTGGCAGTAGTGTTTTTTACGTTTTTACTGACCGCCCTGGCATTTTACCCGATGCTGGTCGGGGTCCTGGAAAGACGCGCCGAAATCGGACTCGAAAAGCAAGCCTGGGAAATCGCTTATACGATTGGCGCGGGGACCGAACCTTCATTGAGACAAGAGCTCCCCCTTACGATACTTCTGTTAGGTCGATCTGTGGAGAGCAATTTTTTATGGATTGACGCTGAAGACCTTATCGTGTTCAGTAGCCAGCCTGAACAATTCCCCCTGGGAATAAATATGGCCCAGCTGCAGCACAGCCTTCGGGAAGACAGGGAATTCGACCGCAACCTGGCTAATCTTTTCAAGAACGATATGTATCTGGCGGCTGAGGTGCCGGTCAGCGGCGGGGGGACGGTTCTGACCTTCGTTGCTCTCAATGTCCTCCAGGTCATGTATCGGGAGACCTTGCTGATGATTTTCGGCAGTCTTTTAGCCGCCCTTTTCCTGGCTCTGCTGGTGGCCTTTTTCTTGATCCGCTATCTGATGAGACCCTTGCGTTCCCTGGAGAGTTATGCGCAGGCAGTCGGGAACCGCCAATTCGACATGCGGTTGGAGGTTAAGTCAGATGACGAATTCGCCGCCCTGGCCGGTGCATTTAATGAGATGGCCGATCGGCTCAGGAGCTATGACGAGAGCCAACGGAGATTTTTTCAGAACGCCTCCCACGAACTCAAGACCCCCCTGATGAGCATCAACGGTTATGCTGAAGGTATCAGGGACGGATTGTTTAATGGAGCTGAATTGGAAAACGCAATAGACATCATACACCGGGAAAGCCTAAGGCTAAAAAACATAGTAGAAAACCTGATCGACATAACCATCCTGGAACAACCCCAAAATAGGTATTTTCTCCCGCATGCTCTTGGTCATATCATGGAGGAGGTCCTCGAAGCGGCGGGGGGCTATGCCCTGGATAAGGGAGTCAGTATAAATACCAGTATTCCTGACGCGCTGGAGGTGGTTGGGGATTGGGATCAACTGCACAGCCTGTTCGTAAACCTTTTGTCTAACGCTGTTCGCCACGCAGCGGGCAAGGTTACGGTTGAAGCTGCTTCCATAGAGGACGGCAGCGAGGTGATGATCGAGATCAAGGATGACGGTCCTGGTTTTTCTCCTGCGGACCTGTTGCATGCGTTCGACTATTTTTATAGCGGAGAACAGACTGGTTCCGGATTGGGACTTCCTATAGCGCAAAAGATAGTTCAAGATCACGGGGGAGTTATAAACATAGCTAATTTGCCGGGAGGCGGAGCGGTGGTTGAAATGAGACTGCCCAAGGCGGAGGAGAGCAGGCCGATGCTTGCGACGAACCGTTAAATTTCTAGAGGGCAGCTGACCCGAAACATGATGCATTGACCTAACAGCCCAGTCGAACCTGACGATGCAGCCAGCAATTCCCAAAGATGGATTTGCGGCATCGCCCCCGCCATTTTTCAAGCCTTGCCCCCATCGCCTCAGGATCTTCCCTTGGCGCTGAAGCCTATGATTGTTATGCCCAAGGAAGCGGATACGATTGAGCCGCATATAACCGCCAGCTTGGCATTGTATATGGATACCGGGTCCTGAAAGGCCAGATTGGTTACAAACAAGGACATCGTAAATCCGATACCGGCCAGACAGGCTGTGCCCAAGATCTGGGTCCAGTTTGCTCCCTCCGGTAAAGCAGACAGTCCCAATTTTACGGACAACCAGGTGAATAGTGTTATGCCCAAAGGTTTGCCGACCATGAGACCCAGGATGATGCCCAGGGAAATGCTGTTGAAAAGACCTGTGATGCCGGTCCCCTCGGCCAAGTTCACGCCGGCATTGGCCAGGGCGAAAATCGGCAAGACAATATACGAAACTAAGGGGTAGAGGTTGTATTCCAGCCGCTGCAGGGGGGTATCCAGGTCTTCGCAGGCACAGACCAGATCATTCATCAACTTGCGCTGGAGCGGATCAACCATCATGATGTTGAAATCTTTTTCGGGGAACTCTTCAATGATAGCCTGACTCTGTTGCCGGAATTTCTTCTGGTCAGAGATACTGCGGCCCGGGATAGTGAAGGCCAGCAGCACGCCGGCGATGGTGGCATGAATACCGGAGAGCAGGAAAGCCAGCCACAGGGCCAAGCCCAGCAAGGCATAGGGATAGGTCTTCCTAACCCCGCGAAGATTGAGGACTATCGACATCAATAAGATCAGAACCCCGAGCGTCAGGCTGATGATCTTGACCTGTTCGGTGTAGAAAATGGCTATTACCATAATGGCGCCCATATCATCGAAAATCGCCAGGGCCAGCAGGAAAACCTTCAGAGGAGTGGGGACAAGTCGCCCCAGGGCTACCAGGCAGCCCAAAGAGAAGGCGATATCGGTAGCCATGGGTATGCCCCACCCGGCTTGAGCCGGACCGGTCTGGTTAATAGACACGTAGATTATAGCCGGGACGATCATTCCTCCCAGGGCTGCCAGCGCCGGCAGAGAAGCTTGACCAATACTCGACAGTTCTCCCACCAGGACTTCGCGCTTTATCTCCAGGCCCACCACGAAGAAAAACATTACCATCAAGGCATCATTGACCCAGTGGCCCAGGCTTTAGAAGATCGAATACTGGCCCAGGCTGATGCAGAGGTTGGTATCCCATAGTGCAGAGTAACTGCCCGCATACTCCCAATTAGCCCAGCCAAAGGCTATGATGGCAGCCAACACCAGCAGTACGCTGCCGATCATCCTCTCATCGAAAAATTTGAATACCGGTCTAAGGAAGTTTTTTATTTGGGTATAGGTATTGGCCTGCAACTGCCTCACTCCTGTAAGGATAACGGTACACCATTGTGATTAAACAAGTAATTAGGTCGGTTTCGATAAGATTTTACTGCTTAAGGCTGGATAACACAAGGAAGAGGCCGGTTTGCAGGTGCGGGCCAGCGACTGCGCCGAATCCTGTAAACAGTTCGGCGGTGATTTAAGGCTAATGCAGGATAAGCCCAGGCGGGTGTGGTATAATTATCCTCGTGAAAACGGAGGATAATTATGGATAAGAGCGGGACCTTTTTGAAGGGCGCCCTGGTTTTAAGCGTGGCTGGCGCCCTCAGCAAAATCCTGGGAGCCCTATACCGCATTCCCCTGGCCCGGTTACTGGGCGGTGAGGGGATGGGGCTTTACCAGATGGCCTACCCTATTTATACTGCTATCCTGGCCCTGGCTACCGCCGGTGTCCCAGTGGCCATCAGCGTGCTGGTGGCCCGCAAGGAGACCCAGGGTTATAGCGGGGACAGCCAAAGGATATTGAAAGTCTCCCTGGTGGTAATGCTCATATTCGGCTTTCTGCTGACCGCCCTGGTGATGCTCTGCGCTCCGGCCATTGCCAACCAGGTTCTCCACCAGCCCCGGGCTTACTATCCCATCATGGCGGTTGCACCGGCTATCTTTTTTTCCAGCCTCTTGTCGGTTTTCCGCGGCTATTTCCAGGGCTATCAGCGGATGATGCCTACCGCGGTTTCTCAAGTGATAGAACAGCTCTTCCGTGTGTCGGCGGTCATCACCCTAGCCTATCTGCTGTTCCCCCGCGGCTTGGAATATGCCGCTGCCGGAGCCACCTTCGGCGCTGTGGTGGGAGGAGCGGTAGGATTGGGTGTGCTGGTCATCTACCTTGTGAATTTCAGGCGCAGCCAGCCTGCCATCGAGGGACAGGTGCTATACAGCGGGGCTGCTTCCTCCACCCTGGCCCGGGAAATGATAGCCCTGGCTATACCGGTATCATTCGGGGCTTTCGTCCTGCCGCTGGTCCATGTCCTGGACGCCATCATCGTACCCGGCCGCCTGCTGGCCCTGGGATACAGCTCCTCCCAGGCCACAGCTCTGTACGGACAGCTCTCCGGGATGGCTGCGGTACTGATCAGCCTGCCCACCATATTCACCATCAGCATCGCCACCAGCCTGGTCCCGGCCATAAGTGAAGCCTGGACTCAAAAGCACCGGCCCTTGCTCAACCAGCGCCTGAATAATGGCTTGAGAGCAGGGATGATCATATCTTTTCCCTGCGCCGCAGGTCTGTTCGTGTTGGCGGTGCCTATCTGTGCCCTGCTCTACGCCACCCCGGAAGCCGGGATACCGCTGGAACCTCTGGCCTTCTCAGCAGTGGCCCTGGCAGCCTTTCAATTGTCCAGCGCCGGGCTGCAGGGGATAGGTAGGCCCGAGATAGCCATGCGCAACCTTATCATAACCGGGGTGCTGAAAACCATCTTCAATTATTCCCTGACCAGTGTGGCCCTATTGAATATCAAGGGAGCGGCTATCGGCACCGTCGCTGCATTCGCGGTGGGTTCCGCCCTTAACATCTACTTCCTGAAGCGGCTCACTGGAGTCCGCTACGAAGTAGCCCGCATGGTGAGGCTGCTCATGGTGACCATCGCTATGGGGATCAGCGTGGTGCAGCTGTACGGTTTTATGGTTGCCGCAGGTACAGGTTCTGCCCTGGCCACCGCCGTCTCCATTGCTGTGGGGGTGCTGGTATACGGGGGGCTGCTCCTGGTGATCCGCGAGCTGGACCTGGACATGCTGAAAAAGACTATCCACCGTTGATGTGGCCGGCCTTCCCGCCGGTCAGAGCGAGTGATATTGAGAAGGAGGAAGCCGATGAGCACAAGCGGCGACGCCCTGGACGAATTGCTGGGGATCCAAAAGCGGCTGCTGGCCCCGGGAGGATGCCCATGGGACCGGGAACAGGACCACCAGTCCCTGATACGTTACCTAGTTGAAGAGACTTATGAGGTCATCGAGGCTATAAATGAAGGAGACATGGACAAGCTGCGGGAGGAACTGGGCGATCTTCTCCTGCAGGTCGTATTCCATGCGGCCCTGGCCGAAGCCAGGGGTGATTTCGATTTCGCCGCTGTCACCAGGACGGTAAGCCAAAAGATGGTTGATCGCCACCCCCATGTTTTCGGTACCATGCCTTTGCACACCAGTGAGGATGTACTGGACAAATGGGAAGGCTTCAAGCGCCGGGAAGGCAAGCGGCACCTGCTGGAAGGCATACCGGCGGCCCTGCCGGCCTTGTTGCGGGCCCAGAAAATCCAGGAAAAGATGGCCCGGGTCGGCTTTGACTGGCCCGACATAGAAGGGGCGCGCCGGAAGCTTCAGGAGGAACTGCAGGAACTGGAAGAAGCCGCGACTCCGGAGGAAATCCTGGGTGAAGTGGGGGATGTCCTTTTCGCCGTAGTCAACCTGGCCAGGTTCCGGAATATAATCGCCGAACAGGCCCTCCAAAAGGCCAATGATAAAGTCAGCCGGCGGTTCCGCTATATCGAACAGAAGCTTGAAGAATCGGGCCGCAGCTTTGCCGAGATGAGCCTGGCAGAAATGGATGCCTGGTGGGACGAGGCCAAGGCCCGGGGGCTATAGAGTCCCCGGGACTGTAAACAGCGGTAAAAAGGCAGCGAGAGAAAATTTTTTCACAAAAAAGGATTAATGGCCGTGAGGGCGAATAGCCTAAGTATACTGCAGATTTTGCGACTATAAAAAGTAAAGGAGGGATATCTTGAATAAGACCGATTTAGTAAGCGCCGTGGCAGGACAAGCCGGAATTACCAAGAAGGATGCGGAAAAAGTCATCAATGCATTTTTCACCACTGTTGCAGATGCCCTGAAAGCTGGGGATAAAGTCCAGCTGATCGGCTTTGGTACCTTTGAAGTCAGATCACGCCAGGCCCGTAAAGGCAGAAATCCACAGACTGGTGCCGAAATCAATATACCTGCATCCAAAGTGCCGGCTTTCAAACCGGGTAAAGCCCTGAAAGACGCTGTCGACTAGAATGCGTCTCGACAAATTCTTGAAGGTCAGCCGGATTATCAAACGCCGTACTGTGGCCAAAGACTTCGCTGAACACGAACGAGTGACGCTCAATGGAAAAGTGGCCAAACCCTCCGCCGAGGTGAAAGTAGGGGATGTCCTGACGGTTAGGGCTGGAGGCAAGGAAGCTTCTTACCAGATCCTGAAGATCGTAGATAATGTTAACGCGGCTGAAGCCAAGGAACTTTATAAAAGCTTGGATTGATAACATTAGTTTGACCGGTCACCCTGTTATTTACAGGGTGATTTTTTTTGGCCTTAGCCAGGGCAGGAGGCGGGACCGGAAGAGAAAAAATTTTTTGTCCACAGGGAGGAATATTAAAACCGGGCCGAGAATAGAGAAGTAGCAAAAATGTCGTCATATTGTGGAAATAATGTGGATAGTGTGTAATAATAATGAAGATAGAAATCAGGGGAGCCGAGAAATTGAGTTTCCGGGAGCGACAGGTAGTCGTGCTGAAGGAGATGGGCAAAACCAGCCCGGAAATCTGTAAAACCCTGCAAATAACCGCCAGCACCGTGGCTACTCTATACAACCGGGCGCGGGCCAAGGGTTATGAAGTGGTGATAGTGCTGCCCGGAGATACCCTGGGTATTTTTGGAGGTGAGGAAGAAGATGCCGAAGCAACTGAATAATCCCCGCTTCAGGCTGGTGCTGACCGGTCTTTTATGCGCTTTGTTCCTGTTTACGATCGTGCCCCGGGCCAAAACAATTTATGAACTTTCATCCCGCAAGCATGATTTGCTCGAGGAACAAAACCGTTTGCTGGCAATCAAAGCCGAAAGGGAACAGGTCCTCGCTACCGTCGATTCGCCGGAGAACATGGAGCGCATTGCCCGCGAGCAGCTGGGGATGATCAAGCCCGGTGAAAAGATTATCGTTCGGGTTCTAAAAAAGGAATAATTTACATTTCTCGATTGACTAGATGCCCCTCATCCCATACAATAAAATGTAGCACAAATTGAGGGGGATCTTAATTTCTATGCCAACTGAACAGACTAATATTGAGCCTGGCGAGATTCTGGACGGGAAGGTTCAGGGTATCACCAATTTCGGGGCCTTCATCGAGTTGCCAGGGGGCTTGGTGGGATTGGTGCATATCTCTGAAATCGCTGACACCTATGTCAAGGATGTAAAGGATTTTGTCAAGGAAGGCGACAGCGTCAAGGTCAAGGTGCTGAATGTGGCCGGCAAAAAGATAGGCCTGTCCATAAAACAGACCCTGCCGCCCAAAGCGGTGCCGCCCCGTGCTCCCAGACCGGAGGTCCGCGCCGATGCACCCCGGAGGGACAACAGGAACTTCGCTCCCAAGCGCAGCGAGGTGCCGATAAGTCTTGATGATAAGATCGCCCGGTTCCTGAAGGAAAGCGATGAGAGAATGCAGCCCCTCAAGAATAAAATCGAGACCCGCAAACGCAGCAAGAATAATTACTAGTCCATCGCCGAGCACTTCTTCTTAAAGAAGTGCTCTTATTTTTGTCAAAGGAGCGGATATTGACCATGCGTTATGGAGCAGTGGATATCGGCACCAACTCCTGCCGCTTGCTGATTGCCGAAGTGGATCGGTATCGGCAGCTACAGCCGATTTATCAGGTTATGGAGACTACCCGTATCGGAGAAGGTATGGATGGGTCCAGATTGCTTGGGGAGGAAGCCATGGTCCGCACTATTGCCTGCCTGGGCAGATTCAAAGAACAGCTGGATAAGATGCAGGTCGCAAAATACCGGGCGGTGGCGACTAGTGCTGTCCGGGAAGCGGCCAACCGCGCGGAATTCGAGGCCAGGGTAGCGCTGGAGACAGGGATGGATATAGAAGTAATAAGCGGCCATGAAGAAGCCCGGCTGAGTTATGAGGGCGTGATGCGGGGCCTGGAGCTGGACACAAGTCCCCTGGTAGTCGACCTGGGTGGGGGCAGTACTGAATTTATCTTCCCCGAACTGGATATGCTGATATCGGTCCAATTGGGAGCGGTGCGGGCTACTGCGGCCAAAATGACCGCGCTGCAGATGCGGGACAGTTTGAAGGAGCTCAGCTGCTTCAAAGACCGACTGGTCAGTCACCCCCTGGTGATGGTGGGAGGGGCGCCCAGCACCATGGTAGCCATCAAAAAGGGGATGCTGGATTACCGCCCCGACCTGGTCCACGGGGAACGGCTTTCGTTTGCTGAGATCGGGGATTTATATGAATTGCTGGAGAGCCTGCCCCTGGAACTGCGCCGCCGCCTCCCCGGCCTCCAGGCTGAACGGGCCGATATAATAAATAAAGGCGCCCTGATAATGTTGATCATTATGGAGGTCCTGGGCAAGAGAGAGATCATCGTCAGTGAGAGCGACATCCTGCACGGGATTATCTGGTCCCTGGCTGATGCGGATAGCTGATCACGGCTTAAGCGAAGAGGAATCGGAAGCTAAAAGGTACGGTCCTGTTTCAAACATAACCGTACCTTTTCTCGTTGCTGACCGCTAAACAGTCCAGCCTAAGCGTCAGGCCAGAGGTCTGCTTCCCATTTTTCGGCATGGGGTGCCAACTGCCCCCTCAAGATGGAGGCGAAACTCAGCAGGGATTTGAGCGCGTCTCCAGCCGGGTAATAGAAAGCGGTCCAGTTTTCATGGTCCTCCCCGTCATGGTTAGGGATGACATAGTCGAATCTCCACGCCAGTGCCAGTTCCGAGGGTGCGCTGGCAGCCCGTTTCTCCACATTGGCCAGGTCGGGCTGGGAAAGAATGCCCTTCTGACGCTTGGTGCGCCGGAGCAGCTTGCGGCGCTGCATATCGATCAACAGTTCCGGCAGAACAGCCCCCTGTTCCTTGAACCACAAAATCTCCTGGCGGGATAAGGGGGACAAGAATATTTTGAGCATGGGGGTCGCGGACAACTCCGGCAGGTTCCACAAGGCCTGGGGGATGAAGGGGTTGCCTTCAAAAAAAGCATCCCTCCCGCTGGCCAGTACAGCCTCGAGCTCGGCCAGATCCAGCCCCTGCAAATCACCCCGCACCTCCAGGACTATAAACCCCGGGCGGTTCATTAGGGTTTCTATTTCTCGGCGTGACCGGAAGTAATAATCCACCCCCTCCTTTTCCCCCGGGCGGGGGGAGCGGCTGTTGTAAAGGACCAGCTTGTGCAGATTTTGCGCCACTTCCGGGAAAAATGACTCCAGTGTCTCGCACAGCGGCCCCTTGCCGACGCAGGAAGGACCGCCCAACATGATCAGCCTGCCAGTGGTTTTCATGGCTATGCCCCCTCTGCTCTGTCTCTATGGCAAGCGCTGGGCCCGGGCGGCGAAGCCGCCGATATCCGGCATGGACCGGATTGCGGCCGGATCCTTAACGCCATTGACATTGGCCGTGTATACCTTGCCATAACCGCCCCCGTATAAATTGTGGAGATCAAGTACCACCCCGATTATGTAGAGAGATTTATGGGCAACCAGTGGTGCTACTTCCGGGATCTGCAGCAGGGCTTCGACTTGCTGGTCCACGTTTATTTCCGACAACCGGGCCGGATTCCGGGCTGCAGCCGCCAGATCCACCTTTATGCCTGCGCAGGCCTGCTCCAGCGATCCTTTGACTGTGTTAAGTTCGTTGACCAGGGCGGGAGGTTCCGAACTGTATTCCGAGGTGGCTGCCTTGATCGCGCCGCATTCGGTGTGGCCGGCGACGATCATCAAAGGTGTGTGTAGATGCAGTATCCCGTACAGTACTGATCCTTCCGAATTCTTGACCTGGTTGCCGATGTTCTCGATGCAGAATACCCGGTTGAAGGTGTCGCCCAGCATGGAGGGCGGGACCCGGGAATCGCAGCAGGTCAAAAGGGTGACGAATGGGTGCTGCTGGTAATTGCCCTTCCTGAATGCCTCCAGGGGAAATCCGGCCGCAAAGGATTCCAGGCTGGCATCCAGTTCCTGCAAAAGGGCGGGCAGGTCAAAGTGGGTGGGCTCATGTGACATAACAACAACCTCCTATAATGATAATTTAATATTATATAAATGATAAATATAGATTATAAATAATCATGGTGCAAAGGGATTTCTAGATTTTTATAGAAATTATCTTTTGGTTAACTAGAGATCAAGGGTGGTCGCTGCCGGATTTAGATGCAGCCTCAGGGATATTTTACCACCCGGAGCATAGCTCCACAATACATACATGGACAGATAGGGATTGGCTGAAGACGGTGGTGCAACCGTCTCATATAGGCCCGGGTATTAACTCAGACTCTGGCATGCTTCGGAAGGCGGGCGTTCGGAGTTTTGAGTCGAGAACCATATAGGACACAGGGCTCGACCGATGACTGTGTCACAAATTTCAAGGGGGGGATAGACCGGACCGCCAATAGAAATATCGACGCGCAATATTAAGTGTGAGGGAGAGTGAATTGTAGGATGAATTTTATGACTCCAGGTGAAATCGCGGTTGCGGCAGCAAATGCCGGCAAAGTCAAATCCGAACT
>JAAZOA010000145.1 GCA_012798055.1 Syntrophomonadaceae bacterium
AGCTTGGCCAAATATTTTTACAACCGGGCTATTGAAGAAGAAGGCGAAGGTATGGTGAATGAGGAAAGCTTCCGCTACGAGGGGCCCAAACCCCACACCAAAGAGGTGGCGCTGGTTATGCTGGCTGATGCCGTTGAGGCAGCCGTACGTTCTCTCAACAACCCCGACATAAACAGTATCAACGCCATGGTGCAAAAAATTATCCGCGATAAACTGAATGACCGGCAACTTGAAGAGTGTGATCTGACCTTCAAGAATTTGGATGAGATAGCCAACAGTTTTTGCAAGGTTTTGGAAGGAGTCTATCATAAGCGGATCGAATACCCGGATATAGTAAAGGAATTTAGCCGAAGGAGTGAATACTTTGGAGACCATGATCATCAACCAGCAGGCCAAAGTTAATTATGGCCGGGAGTTGCAGAAGGTGATCACCACGGTGGCCAAAGCCACCGCCAAGATGATGAAAATACCTGTGAGGTCCGAAGTGAGCATCCTGTTACTTGATAACAAGCATATCAGAGAACTCAACCACCTCTATCGCGGCCAGAACAGGTCTACCGATGTGCTTGCCTTTGCCATGAACGAACTGGGGGAAAACGAACCCGAGTATGATTCTTCAGCTGAGGGGAATGTGCTGGGTGATATCGTGATCTCCCTGGAACAGGCCCTGCGTCAGAGCCAAGATTACGGTCACAGCTTGGAAAGAGAAGTCGGTTTTTTGGTGGCTCACGGCATGCTCCACCTGCTAGGGTTCGATCACGACAATGACGCCGGGGAAAAGGTAATGCGTGAATGGCAGGAAAAAATATTGCAGAGTGTCGGCCTGGAAAGGTAGACTAGACAGATGAGCAGGTTGATCAGTAGTTTTGCTTGTGCCATAAAAGGTGTTCTATATGCAATTCAAAGCGGAACCAACATGAAGATACACCTGCTGGCGGCAGCGACCGCAGTAGCTGCGGGTTGGTGGCTCAAAATAACAGCCCTGGAATGGGCGGTAATCAGTATGACCATATTTTTCGTCCTGGCAGCGGAAACCTTCAACTCGGCTGTAGAGACCACCGTTGACCTGGTAACCAAGGAGCGAAATCCCCTGGCTGGCCGGGCCAAGGATCTGGCCGCGGGGGGAGTTCTGCTGGCCGCGGTAAATGCCCTGGTGGTGGCAGGCCTGATATTGCTGCCCAAGGCTTTGAACCGTTTGTAAGATCGATGATCGGAGAAAAGACATGAACCTTGCCGAGTTGGTGAATATAGCTCGACAGGCCCAGACCCAGGCTTATGCTCCTTATTCTGGCTTCAGGGTGGGAGCTGCTTTGTTGGGTAGGGACGGAACAGTATTTACCGGTGTAAACGTGGAAAATGCATCTTACGGACTATCGATCTGCGCTGAGCGCAACGCGGTCTTTAAAGCCGTGACTGCCGGCGAGCGCGAATTCGTGGCCTTGGCGATAACCTCCAGCGGATCGGGCTATGTTTACCCTTGTGGGGCTTGTTTGCAGGTCCTGGCCGAATTTTCCCCCCATATCCAAGTTATAGTTACCGATGAGAGCGATAACAACAGAGTGTACGATTTGAGTGAGCTGCTGCCCCAGGTCTTTACCTGGTCGGGCAAACAAAACTCACCCAGTGGGGGCTTGTAAATATTTAACACAACCCGGTATGGGTTCCCAGTCGTGATGATCCGAGCAGGAGGTTTAAACAATAGTGAAATCTGGATTTGTTAGCATCATAGGCCGGCCCAATGTAGGTAAATCAACGCTGATAAACAAATTGATCGGGGCCAAGATAGCCATAGTATCAGATAAACCCCAGACCACCAGGACCAGGATCCAGGGGATCCTGACCAAGGATGAGGGACAGATCATTTTTGTGGATACCCCCGGTATTCACAAACCCAAGCATCTTCTGGGCGAATATATGCTGCAGATCTCTACCCAGAGCTTGAGCGAGGTTGACTTGATATACTACATGACCGATGCCAGCCGCCCCTTTGGAGCCGGCGAACAATATATCATTGAACAGCTCAAAACCTCTCCAATACCGGTGTTCCTTGTGGTCAATAAAATAGACCTGGTGAGCGACCAACAGCTGAAAGAGTTCGTACAGCCTTTCTATGGCCAGATGAACTTTGCCGAGCACATCCCGATATCTGCGGCTAATGGAACCAATTTGGCGGACCTGCTGGAAAAGACCCTGCAGTATCTGCCGGAAGGACCGCTCTATTACCCTGCCGATGACCTGACTGACCAGCCGGTTTCATTTATAGTTGCCGAACTTATTCGGGAGAAGGCCTTGATTTTAACCAGGGATGAGGTCCCTCATTCCCTGGCGGTTGTCGTGGAGGAGTTCAGGTACCAGGGGACCGGGAAAATATATGTACGTGCGGTGATACACACGGAGAGGGATTCACAGAAGGCCATTATTATTGGCAAGAATGGCCAGATGCTGAAAAAAATCGGTGCCGAGTCGCGTATCGATATCGAAAAAATGCTGGAGACATCGGTATATCTTGATCTCTGGGTAAAAGTGAAAAAGAATTGGCGGGATAATGCAAACAATCTGAGTCAACTGGGTTATCGGCCATAAACACAGCCGTCGGTGTAAATGAGTGGAAAGATTATAGCGCAAAGGAGTTGGGGAGATGGACATAGCAGCCTTTTTGGACAGTACTGACCTGAGAGCTGATGCCAGCGCGGCCGAAATAGAGGCATTGTGCCGGGAGGCAGTCCAGCTCAACATGGCTGCAGTATGCGTGCATCCTTATCGCTTGAAATTGGCCCAATCGATCCTGGGGGGAAGCGGGGTTAAGTTGTGTACGGTGATAGGATTTCCCCTGGGTGCTGAAGGATTGGAATCCAAGGTCTACGCAGCCGAAAAGGCCCTGGCCCAGGGCGCGGATGAATTGGACATGGTTATAAATATCGGGGCTGTCAAGGATGAAGATTATTTTACAGTCATGCGGGAAATTGAAGCTGTGCTGGCTCTGAAAAGCAAATACCGGTTCCTCTTGAAAGCCATAGTGGAGACAGCTCTATTGACTGGCCCCGAACTGGCTACGCTGACCATCTATCTAAGCCAGGCTGGGGCCGATTTCATCAAAACATCCACCGGCTTTGCTGCCCGGGGAGTCAACCTGGAGGATATTGAGATAATTAAAGGTCATCGGGAAGAAACCTTGAAGATAAAGGCCTCGGGAGGTATAAGAGACCTTAACTTCGCCCTGGAACTCATCGAGGCCGGGGTTGAACGACTGGGCACCAGTGCAGCCGGACAGTTGGTGCAGCAATACCGATTGCGGAAAAATCCCTGACCTTGCCGGATTCCTTCAAGAGGTTCCTGAATGGGGAAACAACATGTATTATCAGAGCCGTTCGATTGTATTGAAAAACCGTGATTTGCGGGACAGCGACCAGATCCTGACCATATTTACCGAGAAGGAGGGCAAGGTCACGGCGGTCGCTAAAGGCGTCAAAAAAACCAAGAGCAGCCTCCGGGGCTGCACCCAGCCATTCTGCCACTCCTCGCTGTATTTTAACCGCGGCCGGGATATGGATTTGATAACCCAGGGAAGGATAATAGATTTTTTCGGCAATTCCCGGGAAGACATCACCCGCACCCTCTATTCCATGTACATGATGGAGCTGCTGGACAAAAGCCTGCTGGAAAGGGTTCCGCTGCCCCAACTATATGCAGCACTGGCCCGAGTGTTGGAACTCATCAACCAGCAGGGCCTGGACCTGATGCTTGTCAGGTATTTCGAAAGCCGGCTGCTGGTCAATTTGGGCTACAAACCAATCATGGACCAATGTGCTCATTGTGGCAGTAAAGAGCTTCGAAATTCCCCTTTCAGCCTGCAAGAAGGCGGCTTGTTGTGCCCGGTTTGCATGGAACGCGGCCAGCATCTCATGATATTGCGGGGTGAAACTGCGGCTCTGGTCAGGCTCCTTTGTGAAGGTTCCATACAGGCTGTGCAGAGAGTGAAGGCTTCTCCCCTTGCCAGTCAGCAATTGGAGATTGTTTTGGAGAAGTATCTCGAGTACCACCTGGAGAGAAGATTCAAGGTGAAGAACACTATCCGTTTATTGAAGCGGACCCTGGCTGTTTCCAATTGACAAGCCCCGGGTGGGGTTGTTAAACTATTCATGAATTTAATAGCCAGACGATGATGGAGAAGAGTAGGGTAAGCCGCCTGACACAGAAAGCCGGGCAGGATGGAAACCGGTTCAGGACTTAGCTGAAGGCGCTTCGGAGCAGGCAGGCATTTACGAGGTGGGCCACGTGCCAAGCAGGGTGGAACCGCGGGTTGATCCCGTCCCTGTTGGGTAACGGGCATCTTTTATTTTAGGGCAAATAGGAGGAAGGTATATGAATTTCCAGCAGCTGATCATGAATCTGCAAAACTACTGGGGGGAGCGGGGCTGTATTATCCAGCAGCCCTATGACCTGGAAAAAGGAGCCGGTACTATGAACCCGGCGACATTCCTGCGCAGCCTGGGACCCGAACCATGGAAGGTGGCCTATGTAGAACCCTCCAGGCGTCCTACCGACGGGAGGTATGGAGAGAATCCCAACCGCCTGCAGCACTACTACCAATTCCAGGTTATTCTGAAACCCTCTCCCGACGATGTTTTGGAACTCTATTTCGAGAGCCTCCGCCAGCTGGGTATCGATCCGGACATGCATGACTTGCGCCTGGTCGAGGACAATTGGGAATCCCCGACTTTGGGGGCTTGGGGCTTGGGTTGGGAGGTTTGGCTGGACGGTATGGAGATTACCCAGTTCACTTATTTCCAACAGTGCGGCAGTTTTGACTGCTATCCGGTCTGTGCGGAGATAACGTATGGTTTGGAACGTATTGCGATGTATATCCAGAACAAGGAAAACGTCTTCGATATTGAGTGGGTGGAAGGGATAAGTTATGGAGACGTCCATCACCAGTCGGAAGTGGATTATTCGCATTACAACTTCACAGTCTCTGATATACCGACGCTGATCAATATGTTCAATCTCTGTGAAGAAGAAGCTCGCCGGGTTTTGGCCCGGCAACTTCCCCAGCCGGCTTATGATTATGTTTTGAAGTGCTCCCACCTCTTTAACCTCCTTGATGCCAGGGGAGCCATCAGTGTAACTGAAAGAACCGGTTATATCGCCCGGGTCCGCAACCTGGCGCGGACAGTTGCCAAAGAATACCTGGAGCAGAGGGCTCGTATGGGCTACCCCCTGATCAAGGATGAAAAATTACGCCAGGAAATTATTAAAGCCGAGGAGGTGCTGGGATAATGAAGCAAGATTTTCTTCTGGAGATAGGTGTGGAAGAAATGCCCTCGGCTTTTATGGGGCAGGCCCTGAAGGACCTACAGGAAATTGCCGGCAACAAGTTGAGCTCCCAGAGAATCGAATACGCCCACATCTCAACCTATGGAACGCCACGACGTCTGGTCTTGTTTATCCAGGAGCTGGCAGACCAGCAGGCCGACGCCTTGATCGAGATCAAAGGGCCCAAAAAGAGCAGTGCTTTCGGAGCGGATGGAGAGCCTACCCGGGCAGTCCACGGTTTTGCCCGCAGCCAGGGTATTATGGTCTCGGAACTGAAGATTCGGAGCCTGGATGGGATCGAGTATGTATTTGCGGTCAAAAGCGAACTGGGTGTATCAACTGCCAACCTGCTGCCGGCTATCATTTTGGATATAATCAACAGCCTGAGTTTTCCCCGCTCCATGCGGTGGGGGTACTTCAATACTCGCTTTGCCAGACCCATCAGGTGGTTACTAGCGCTATATGGGGAGAAGGTTGTAGAGATAAAGCTTGAGAACGTGAATAGTTCCAATCTGAGCATGGGCCATCGCTTTCTGGCTCCGAAAGCTTTTGCAGTACAGAGCCCAGCTGAATATTTCAAAGCCTTGCGGGAGAGATACGTGATCGTGGATCAGGATGAGAGAAAGGCCATGATATGGCAGCAGGTTCAAACGGTAGCCTCCCAGGTCGGGGGTCAGGCTATGGAAAATGAGGATTTATTGGAGGAAGTGACCTTCCTGCTGGAATACCCGACTGCTTTTTATGGGGAATTTTCACCTTCTTACCTGGAAGTGCCTCCGGAGGTACTCACTACGAGTATGATCGCTCATCAGCGCTACTTCCCGGTTTTTGACAGCAACCACAATTTGATGCCTGGATTCATAGGTATCAGGAATGGTACCGACTACAGCCTGGATCTGGTGAGAGCCGGAAATCAGAGGGTATTGAAAGCCCGCCTGGAGGACGCATTGTTCTTCTGGAAGGAAGACACGGCGAAAGGCTTGACAGCTTTTATCCCTGGACTGCGTAATATACAGTTCCATGAGAAACTGGGCAGTGTACTGGAAAAGGTCGAGAGGCTGCGCAACCTGGCTGTATATATAGGCAGCCGGCTGGATTTGAGCAGTGCCGATAAGTTGTCAAGGGCAGCTGAGCTGTGCAAGGCAGATTTGCTCAGCAGTATGGTTTTCGAATTTCCAGAACTACAGGGCATCATGGGCAGATATTATGCCCTTAATGCGGGTGAAGATCCGGAAGTGGCCGAAGCCATCCTGGAGCACTATCTGCCTCGTTTTGCCGGTGACCGGTTGCCGGCCACCCCGACTGGTACAGCCCTGGCCCTGGCTGAAAAATTCTCCAATCTAGCCGCATTTTTTGCCATAGGGATCAAACCGTCCGGTTCCCAGGATCCCTACGCGTTGCGCAGGCAGGCTCTGGGAATCGTAAATACAGTCTTGGACCTGGGTTTGCAGCTTGACCTAAGAGAAATCATCGCCCAGGCTTATGATGGCCTGCAAGCGGTAAAGCCAGCCAAAAGCCAGGCTGAAACCATTCTTGAGCTTAGCGAGTTCATCCTGCAGAGGATGAGGGGAGTCATGCTGGAGCGCGGTCTCTCCTATGACGTGGTAGATGCGGCCCTCTATCAAGGGAGTGCCGATTTGAAAGAGATTATGCAGAGGGCCGAAGCCGTCAGTGCCTTTAAGGATCAAGAGCCCTTTGAGGATTTAATGGTCGTTTTCAACCGTTCCTTCAACCTCTCCAAGAAATGGGAGAGCGATCAGGTAGCGGTTGATTTGCTGGCTGACAGCAGCGAAGTAGC
>JAAZOA010000146.1 GCA_012798055.1 Syntrophomonadaceae bacterium
CACAGCGACCATAATCACATGTCTCATGCCGGAACGGGCCACGGAGACCAGCATACCGGTATGACTGAATCCACGGCTCCCGAACACACTACTCGCGAAGGGCCCCAGCTCCTGCACTCCGGGCACGGAAAGGCTCTGCACGCGGGGCATGAGATGGCTGAGCATCCAGAACATGACATTGGCGAGCATCCCGGCCCGGGCGAAAAGCCCCACCACGATCACCATGCCATGATGGTGGAGGATTTCAAAAAACGTTTCCTCATTTCTTTGCTCCTGACAGTTCCTATCTTGATCCTCTCCCCCATGATCCAGATGTTTTTGGGGATAAACCTGCGTTTCAGCTACGATACCTTTCTGCTGTTCGCCCTGTCGACCATCTTATTCATTTATGGCGGAAAACCTTTCATATTGGGGGCTAAGGATGAACTGTCGCAGCGCAGTCCGGGGATGATGACCCTCATTGCCATGGCCATTTCCGTAGCCTACATATACAGTGCCCTGACGGTTTTCATCTTACCGGGGATGGACTTTTTCTGGGAACTGGCTACCCTGATAGCCATCATGCTGCTGGGACATTGGATCGAGATGAAATCGGTCCTGGGTGCTTCCCGAGCCCTGGAGGAATTGGTCAGACTCATGCCGGAAGAAGCCCATCTGGTCACCGCCGGCGATGAGACCATGGACGTTGCAGTCAAGACCCTCAGGGCGGGGGACATCATATTGGTCAAGCCGGGAGAGAGAATCCCCATTGACGGCGAGGTTTTGGGAGGCGGTTCCACAGTCAATGAGGCCATGATAACCGGCGAATCTACACCTATAGCCAAGGAGCCTGGAGCGGCCGTCATCGGCGGAGCCATCAATGGCGAAGGCAGTCTCAGGATCAGGGTGAGCAGAACCGGCCCGGAGACCTACCTGGCCCAGATAATTGTTCTGGTGCGGGAAGCCCAGAAGACCAGGTCCAATACCCAGCGGTTGGCCGATACTGCCGCCAAATGGCTTTTTTACGTGGCAGTGTTGGTCGGCACAGTTACCTTCGCAGCCTGGTCCGTTCTGCGCGGGGACTGGGGCTTCGCCCTGGAGAGGGCAGTCACGGTAATGGTTATCTCCTGCCCACATGCACTTGGATTGGCCATACCTCTGGTTACTGCAGTATCCACCAGTATTGCCGCCCGCAAGGGGCTCCTCATCAGGAACCGGGCTCATTTCGAGAACGCCCGGAAGGTGGACACGGTCATCTTCGATAAGACCGGCACCCTTACCCAAGGCGAGTTTGGTATTACGGATATTCAAGCCCTAGGGATCAGCGAGGAAGAGCTGCTCGGTATCTCATACTCAATTGAATCCCAATCCGCCCACCCTATTTCCCAGGGGATAGTCAAGGAAGCGAGGCGCCGGAATATAAAGCCCCGACCGGTGAGCGACTACCGGAGTATCACCGGCCGGGGTCTGCAGGCAAAGGTAGATGACCAGGTTATTACGGTAGCCAGTCCTGGTTTCATGCGGGAACAGAAAATCCCTTTTGATGAACAACAGTATGAAGCCCTGGCTGAACAGGGTAAAACCGTCGTTTTCGTGGTGCAGGACACCCAATTGCTCGGATATATAGCTCTCGCCGATATCCTGCGGGACTCTGCCCGCCAGGCTATAGATACCTTAAAATCCATGCAGGTTGAGTCCTACATGATAACCGGCGATAATAAGCGGGTGGCTGACTATATAGCCCAACAGGTAGGCATACAGCAGGTGTTTGCAGAAGTGCTGCCGGAAGGAAAATCAGCGCAGGTCCTGGCCATAAAGGGCCAGGGAAGAACAGTGGCCATGACAGGAGATGGCGTAAATGACGCCCCGGCATTGGCTCAAGCGGATCTGGGCATTGCCATCGGAGCCGGTACAGATGTGGCTATAGAGACCGCTGATGTGATCCTGGTCCGGAGCGATCCCCTTGATGTAGTCAATATCCTGAGACTATCCCGGGCAACCTATAACAAAATGATGCAGAATCTTTGGTGGGCTGCCGGCTACAATCTGGTCGCGATTCCTCTGGCGGCAGGGATCTTCTACAACCAGGGGCTCGCGATCAGCCCGGCAGTCGGGGCGATTTTGATGTCCTTGAGCACCATAATTGTCGCTACCAATGCCCGGTTGCTGCGCATCGATTAATGCCGCTGCCGGGGCTTTCCCGTTACCCGGGAAGGTCCAGGTATAGCCAGCTTAATCTTATTGTTTTAGATGATCTGATAACGGCCAGGTTTTCTCTTGGGGGCTTTGGGCACGACCGCCGGATATCCCAGGGTGATGGCCGCAATGAACTTGCCCTTGCCGGGAGCGAATTCCTGCTCCAAAACCGGCCCATAACCTGCAGTCAAAGCAGCGGTCATCCAGCATGAGCCTAGACCCTGGTCATAGGCCATGAGGCACAGGTTCTCGATAGCCGCGCAGGTTGACTCTACGGCGATGATGTCATATTCATCAGA
Organism: Syntrophomonadaceae bacterium; assembly: GCA_012798055.1. GTDB lineage: Bacteria > Bacillota > Syntrophomonadia > Syntrophomonadales > Syntrophomonadaceae > PHAA01. Next base: position 2,475 of record JAAZOA010000146.1, read on the forward strand.
TGGTTTTAACAGGAAAGCTAAAACACAAGCCTTAGCCCCCCCCAGACTCCGCATAAATCCCAATGTTTCAGCCACAACCTCGGGGTTATTGGGAAACCGCTTTTCCAGAACTTCTTTGATGTTCTCTCCCACCTCGGCAAAGATGTTGCGCAGTTTTTCTATCTGGGCTGGGCTGTGCAGGACCAGG
>JAAZOA010000147.1 GCA_012798055.1 Syntrophomonadaceae bacterium
AGACCACCCGGATACCGTAGCCCCCTTTCTTACTGGTATTTACAATACTGTCATCATGAAGGATGTCATCCAGCGCAACAAAGTCAGAGATCCAGCGTTGCTGGAAAGCGTCCTAAAATTTATCGCGGCCAATATTGGCAATACCGTGTCCACAAAAAAGATCAGCGATTATTTAACCAGCCATGGCAGGAAAACCACCAGCGATACGATAGACAATTACGTGAAAATGCTGGAAAATGCCTTTATTATTTATCGGGCCAATCGCTATGATCTCAAAAGCAAACTATTTGTCAAGACTTTTGAAAAATACTATATGGTTGACACCGGTATTCGCAACCAACTGACCGGCTTGAGAAACACTGATTACGGCCATGTGTTGGAAAATATCGTCTACTTCGAGCTATTGCGGCGCGGCTTCGAGGTCGCTATTGGCAAGGCCGGAACATTGGAGATTGACTTTGTGGCTACCAAATTGGACGAAAAAATATATTACCAGGTCTGTGCCACCGTAATGGATCAAGAGACCAGAGAGCGTGAGCTGCGTCCTTTACAAGCAATCACCGACCATTATCCAAAAGTCGTTCTTTCCATGGATACCACCATCTACAAAGATTTTGCGGGAATAAAGAACATCAATATAATTGACTTCCTGCTTAGCGATGATTGATCTGCCCTACCCCGCAATGATTGAATCCAGTCCGGGGATCACATAGTACCAGCGCCAATAATCGGGGTTATGGTTACAATTCATTTCCGGAATACCCTTACAAAGGGCTTGTCTTCCCAAATACACACTGCTATAATTTTCACAAAGGTGGCGGAGAGATTGAGAAATCCCGAAGATTAGTCCCTTGATCGGTTCGTTCCCTAACCCATTACCCAGTGATCGACAGGTGAGTTCGAGTTCAGGTATCCTACCCCGGTTTTTTACTAAAGTTCGGTTCGGTTGAAAAGATGTTAATCATGTAGGCGTTAATCAGGATCTGAAGTGAGGTTTTTATTTGCTTCGTTGTTCACCTTACTCCGCCACCTAATCAAAATGGATCCCTCCAGAATGGCTGGAGGGATCTTTATTTTCCTGAGGTGTCCCGATATATTTTTAGAATCCCATCAGATAATTAAGTTTTTTTGCGAGGCAGGAGGTTGATGGCGTAGAGGGGCAGGTTAAGCAGCCCTTCCTCCCGGCGGTAGTTGCTGAGGGAGGTGCGTACGGCCGCACTCGGCGCATAACGTCTTTTACGCGCAACCCTCAAGAGGAAGCGCAAAGATATATCAACGAGCAGGTAAATTCAACCGCAGCGCCGATACAACCCCGAAAGCCGAAATCTTAATGATAACATGTAAAAGCTCCGGGTTTTTTCCCCCGGAGCCTATGAGCCAATATTGCATGGAGCCATTGTCACGCGCAGAGCCTGTGGACAAAGAAGCCCGGCACTCACCGCAACAGGCAGCAGCCCGTCCAAACTCTCCGGCCCCGCTGCCGCTTCGGTTCAAACCAGGGCATGCAAATGATTAGATCTCGACGAATCGGGATTTTCTGCCATTTTGCGCACTGCCCGATCCCGCGCGGCAGTTTTTCTCAAATAATCGAAAAACTTGCTTTCCAAAAGGATTTTTTCCTGCAAGGACAGATCATGGTATGATCCCTTTTCGACTTTTTCGTACCACGTCTCAAAATTCACCAAATACGCTCCCTTCAAAGGCAGCCAGGCTATCATCGACATCGCTGTCCTTAGACCCTTGGCTTTGCGTCCCCGCCTTTCGGACGGATTTGCCTTTGTCACAGAGGCATTTATCCTCAGAATTAAGCCTTGTTCACAATTCCACTTGAACGCTTATTTTAGTACATTGATTCGACCCGTCCGGTCATTATTCCTTCTTTTTTTCTTGCAGAAAATTACATCTGTTTGGAATGAGCACCGTTACTGAAATGGATGCCGCTCAGCCGCCGCCCATTTTCCCGCAGCCAATCCTTCCCCGCCTTATAGTCAGGCAGGGTGGCTGCCACCAACTGCCAGAAGTCCGGGGAATGATTGAGGTGCACCAGGTGGCTGAGCTCGTGGACAACAATATAGTCAACCACTTGAGGGGGAGCCATAATCGCCCTCCAGTTGAAATTCAGGTTGCCCTTGGAACTGCAGCTCCCCCACCTGGTCTTCTGATTTTTGATGGTCACCCTCCCCGGCGATACATCCAGCCGGGGGCGGAAGAAATCTATGCGCGACCGGATATGTTCGCCGGCCATACAGCGGTACCAGGCTTCTATGGCCCCCCTGATCATCTCTGCATCCCTGTCAGGGGTGGTGACTACCAGCCGGCCGCAGTAGAGACCCGCGGTGGGCTTGCTCCGCCTATTATGGGTCTCAATATATAGGGGGTAATCCAGTCCCAGATAGGGGAAGAGTTCGCCCTGGACATATTCCCGGCTGGTTTCAGCGGTTCTCCGCTGGTCGATCTCGTCCAGCTTATTTTGAATCCAGTCCGCTTTACTGTTTACCCAGTCGATAATTTCTTTATTCGACATCCGGTTGGGGGCTGCAACCCGCACATCCCCGCTTGGAGTGATCGTTATGGCCATGGTCTTTCTCTGGCTGCGGGTGACTTCAAATTCTATGAAGGTTTTACTCTTTTGGATAGCTAGCTGCATAGGCCGCTCCTGCCTCTTCCCGCCTGTCATTCAATCCGCTAACGGTTGCCTAAATATTTCGGTCCACTTCTCAGTATAGCCAGTCCATAGCCCTTCCGGCAAGGCTGTATCCGGACAAGGCCCCCCATCGTTTTGCCCCTGATGGTGAGGTGACCTCATCGAATGGTTACCTGCTGCGTGTATTGGTCCCAGGTCGCCGTGTAGCCAAAAGCCTTGACCACCGGGGCTATCGGCAGGCAAACCCGATTGCTTCTTATCTCCGGCGCCGTGTCCAGCATTACGGTTGAACCATTGACCAACATGACCCTGCTGTTCAGTTGCAATTTAACCACCACCGCGTCTTTGATCAGGATTACCATTTGATTGGTTTCATCCCATATGATGTAGTAGTCCGTTATACCGACACTATAGGCCACGAAACGGATCGGAAGATAGGTACGATTATCCTTGATATAGGGGGCCACGTCGCTCCTTTGCGACGCACCGTTCATGTCATAGGTGTAAGAACCGATAGTGAAGACACTCTGATACTGGGATGGGGTCTGGACCTTGAAGCTCAGGACGCTGCCGTAAGATGTGCCGTAACGGTTGGTGGCATAGGCCTGGACATAATAAGTTGTCCCGGCGCTTAAGCCAGTCAACCGGTAGCTGAAGGTTTTGCCTGCCTCCAGATCGCCATAGCCTGCTTCCACCCTGGTGCTGGGCGAACTGCTGGTCCCGTAATAGAACCCATAGGAAGTTATGGCGGAGCTGCCGATAGAGTTCACAATTCCGTACAAGGCTGCCGTACCCTTACCAGTGGCAGGTGTCACGGTGGTGACTTTCGGCTTGCTGGTGATGCCGCTGCCCGTGGTGAAGCTTCTGACGCTGCCGTAAGACGTTCCGTACCGGTTGGTGGCATAGGCCCGGAAATAGTACCTCTTATCGGCGCTCAAATCGGTAAGATCGTAACTGAAATCATCACCTTCGGAGATACCGGTCCGGCCTACCCGCACCTTGGTGGAGGGGGACGACGAGGTACCGTAATAAAACCCGTATTCGGTTATGACCCCTCCGCCGATGGAGGTTATCTCCCCGTTCAGAGTAGCATAGTCGTCGCCGATGTCCGTAGCACTGTCAGTGCTTACCGTCGGTCTGTCCGCGCCACTGCTGGTGGTAGTGAAGCTTTTGACGCTGCCGTAAGCCGTGCCGTACCGGTTGGTGGCATAGGCCTGGAAATAGTACCTCTTG
>JAAZOA010000148.1 GCA_012798055.1 Syntrophomonadaceae bacterium
CAGGTCATGACTGCCTATGTGGACCAGGGTGTTGGCAATCATCCGTGACGAGCGCCGCAGGCTGACCTGACAGGGAGCTCCGGCTTCCAGTCCCTCGCTGCCCCGGGGTATACATAGCTGGCCATCGGACTTGACCAGGATGCTGCTCATGCCTGCACCCCGGCTTAGAGGATAAGCGATGAAACGATTTCCCACCTGGGCGGCATTTACGTGCACGAATTCGTCCACTCCCGCATGGGAAGGAAATTTCCTGGAGATCGCACATTCCAGCTGTTCGTCCGCAGGGACTTCCTGCCCCAATCTGGCGAAAATCAAGGGTTTGGCGAAAAGACTGAATATCAGGGCAGCTGAAACAGGATAGCCCGGCACCCCAATAACCGGTTTGTTGTTGATTATCCCCAGAATTGCAGGTTTGCCAGGCCGGGTGGCCAGGCCATGGACTATAAGGCGGCCCAGTTCGCTTATAATAGCGGCAGTGTAATCCTCTCGGCCTGCTGAGGAACCCGAGCAGACAATGATCAAGTCGGATTCCTTTTCGGCTTCGATCACCGCCTGACGGATCAGGAACCGGTCATCGACCACAATAGGTTGACGGCGGGGCTCGCCGCCCCATTCCTGAACTAGTCCAGCCAGCATCAGGCTGTTCGATTCCACAATCTCCCCGGGCGGCATGTCATCATAGCCATTTTCGACCAATTCAGTCCCGGTTGGGATAATGGCCACGATGGGTTTCCTGATCACCCGCAGCTCATGAACGGAACTGGTCTTGAAGGAAGCCATCTCGAATGGGCCGATGCGGGTATGGGAAGGTACTATCATATCCTGTTCAACCAGGTCTTCGCCGATGGAACGTATATGCTGCCATGGCACAGCGGGTTTTATGAGGGTGACCTGGTCGCCGCTTGTGTTTACATCTTCTATCATTATGACTGCGTCGTACTCAGGAGGGACATAATCGCCGGTGTCTACCACCAACACCTCCGCCATGGGCAAGGTGACCGGATTTGTTTCAGTAGCGGCGAATGTGGCAGCGGCTTTGACTGCAATACCGTCCATGGCAGAAGCCAGATAATGGGGAGAGGAGCGTTTGGCCAATACCGGTTCCGCGGCCCATCTGCCCAATGCGTCCGCCACGTTAATGACCTCCGCCTCTAACCTGAACCAACCGCACTTTTCTATCTCATTCCAGAAGGCTGTCTTAGCTGTCTCCAGGGGCATGTTTTCAATATATATATTGCGCGTCAAGGCAATGTACCTCCCAGCCTAATGATGTATTGCCCAAATATTTGGCGGATTGTTTGTATACTCCCGTTTAAGTATATATAATTGATAAGAAAATAAAAAGAAAATCGGACCAGGAGGATATCATGCCTGAGTTTCTGCAAGTGTTGACTTACCATCAAGCTCTTCAAATTCTGGAAAAAAATATGCCCCCACGGGAAACAGAGTACTTGCCCCTTCTCGGCTGCAATCAGCGGGTATTGGCCAGCGACATCACCAGTCCCGAAGACATGCCGGCTTTTGACCGGTCGACCGTGGATGGATATGCCGTGCGGGCAGCGGATACTTTCGGCAGCAGCGAGTCCCTTCCAGGTATGTTGAGTCTAACCGGCGAAGTACTCATGGGATCTAAACCGATCCTGCGGGTGGGAAGGGGCCAATGCGCCTGGATCCCTACCGGCGGGATGCTGCCGGAAGGCAGCAACGCTGCGATAATGGTGGAATACACCGAGAAGTTGGGCCTGGATACTATCCTGACCTACCGGCCGGTGGCGCCGGGGGAGAACGTAATGCAAAAAGGTGAAGACGTGAGCCAAGGCGAGGTTGTTTTTCGAAGGGGTAAGGTGCTGAAGGCTCAGGAGATAGGATTGCTGGCTTCCCTGGGACTGGTCCGGCTACCGGTTTTCGAAGCCTACCGCATCGGGGTGATTTCAACGGGCGATGAAGTGATACCTGTTGACCAGATTCCCCTCCCTGGACAAGTAAGAGACGTCAACTCTTTTGCGCTTGCGGCCGCCCTGGAAGCCAGCGGGGCTGTGGTCCAGCTTTATCCTTTGATCAAAGATGATTACTCCTGCCTTCGCCAAGCCCTGGAGAAAGCCTGGCATGAAAATGACCTGATCCTCATGTCTGGCGGCAGTTCGGTGGGGGTGGCAGACTTTTCTCTACAAGCGATTTTGTCGCTTCCAGATGCGGAAGTATTGTTTCATGGTTTGGCGGTCAAACCAGGTAAACCTACCATCGGTGCCCGGGTGGGAAGGAAACTCATAATTGGATTGCCTGGCCATCCAGTCTCTGCCCTGATGATCTTTTACACTATGTGTGCGCCGCTCATCAGTTCTGCCGCAGTCAACCAGGTAAAAGCCCGGCTCACTATTAACCTGGCATCGCAAGCCGGAAGGGATGATTTTGTGCCGGTGCAGTTGCTTTCAGCACCGGGAGGCCCGGAAGCACAACCGCTGCTTGGAAAATCCGGTTTGATGAGTATCCTGGCCCGAGCCGACGGATATATCCACCTGCCATATGAACAACAGGGCATAAAGGGCGGGGAAATAGTGACCGTGACCCGGTTTTAGAAAACGGCAGGAACAGAGTGCCCCCGACAGTGGGAAGGGATTCTGCGGTCCATTCTAGGATGGCTTATTTTTTGGCTGGATACCCGCATCCTGCAGAGATTTCTTGACCAGGTCTTTCATTTCTTCGATATACAAGCGGTAGAGCCTGGCCTGCTCCGCTTGTTCCTCCAGTGTCAGACCCAGGGCCTTTTTCTTGCGGGCTAATTCATTGATACGCAGTTGATCTTTTTCTTCCATAATAATCAGCTCCTTGATATAAGTATAAAACATCTCTATTAATATTTAAGGTTAAAATAATAGGTGACCGTGTGAATCGGCTTGTAATCACCATGGTGTGATCAGCCCAATTTTCCCCCTGTCATATGAATTCTCCACGGGATCATCTTGCTTAAGGAAGGTTTCTATTGGATAGTAACTGGGTCTTTCAAGACTATAACCGCGATGCTGCTGCCCGGATAAGCCAGGCCCTGGGCTTGTCCTCGATTGCGGCTGCCCTGTTGGTCCAGAGAGGGATTAATAGTGTGGATGACGCAAGGGATTTCCTGAACGTCGACCTGGGTGATTTGACCGATGCCAGGCGCATTAAAGGGGTGGACGCAGCCGTAACCAGGTTGCGCCGGGCTGTGGCAGACCGGGAGAAGATCACGATTTACGGCGATTATGATGTGGACGGCATTTGCAGCCTGGTAATCCTCCTGGAATGCTTGGAAATGCTGGGTGGGGAAGTGGATTTTTATATTCCCAACCGATTTACTGAGGGCTACGGATTGAACCATGCAGCAATTGCGGCTTTAGCAGCCCAGGGGGTCAGGGTGCTGGTCACAGTTGACTGCGGCATCAGTTCGGTTGATGAGATCGCTTATGCGGCGGATTTAGGCCTGGATGTGATTGTCACCGATCACCATACCCTGCCGCCTACTTTGCCGCCGGCGCTGGCTATAATAAATCCCAAGCAAGATAATGAGCAGCGAGCAGCAAGCCTGGCCGGAGCCGGGGTCGCCTTTAAATTGGCTTCAGCGCTGGGTGAGTCCATAATTCCCTCTTGGCAAATCTATGACTGGCTGGAACTGGTGGCATTGGCTACGGTTGCAGACCAGGTGCCCCTTCTCTGGGAGAATCGCATTTTGGTGAAGCATGG
>JAAZOA010000149.1 GCA_012798055.1 Syntrophomonadaceae bacterium
AGTCTTTGCCTTTGGCACACCGTTGCTTTATACACACTGAGCAGTCTCTGTTGGTTGCATTGACCGATTCTGGAGGAGAGGGTGCGTCATTCATTTTGCCTAATCCTCCAATCTTTTAAGATACCAGCAATCGCTGAATATTCTCCCATATTGGCCGAAGCAGATTTTCAATGTCCGGATCTGCTCCCGGTATCGCTGCTTTAGCAACCATTTCTGCGATACGCTCACTGAATGGGACCCGGCCCAGAAACAGGATATTGTTTTGCTGGGCCCATGCCTCAATTTCGTGGCTTGCGGAGGGGTTCAGGTCCCATTTGTTTATGATTACTCCACCTTTTACACCCCGCATGCGCATCAATTCACTGACCCGCTGCAAATCATGAAACCCGGAAAGACTAGGCTCGGCTACGAGTATTACCAAGTCGACCGCGACCAGGGATGAAATGACAGCGCAGCCTATACCAGGGGGACCATCGGAAATAATAAGAGGCATTCTGCAATCGGTCCCAAATTTTCTAGCCACAGACTTGACCTGGGCCACCAACTTGCCAGAGTTTTCTTCACCAGGCCTTAATTCGGCAAAAAACAACGGCTGGCCTACGTGGGATAATGCCTGAAACCAGCGCCCTGACGAGCGTGCAATCATGGTCACGGCTTGGACAGGACAAACCTGCGCACAGAAGCCACAACCTTCGCAGGACAGGGGAACAACCTGATAAGAAGGATCTGAGATTATGGCATCAAAACGGCAGAGCGCAGCACATACCCCGCAGTCAATACAGGATTCATTATCGATGTAAGCAGTTTCGCCGGCACTGAAGGCATAATCTTCGATTTTATTCGGTTTAAGCAGGATAGGCAAGTTTGATGCATCAACATCATAATCGCAAGCAATACAGGACTTGGCATAGTACATGAATGATGATGCCAGTGAAGTTTTGCCCGTACCCCCTTTGCCACTCAGCACTAATATCTCCTTCATGACAAAGCCTCCCTGATCTGTTTAATGATGTCGGATAGGATGAAGGACAGAGAAGGCATGGCTTCCAAGGGATCCCTTCCTTTCATATATGACTGGGCTAATTTGGCACTGAAAGGAATGCGGGCCAAAATAGGAACGCCGGTGCGGGCTGACAATTCACCGATAGTGTAATCATCCCCCTGCCAACGATTGATAACCAGCCCAGTGGGTATTCCCAGCATAGTGGCCGCTTCAAGAGATAGTTCCAGATCATGCATCCCAAAGGGCGTGGGTTCGGTTATCAGAAGGCAATAATCGCTATTTCTGATTGACTCGATCATTGAACAGGTAGTTCCCGGTGGGCAGTCTATAATCCTTATTTTGGCCGCTCCAAACTTGCTTTTTGCGGCTTTGACCATGGGGGGACTTTGCGCTTCCCCGATATTAAGGCGACCGGTGATGAGGATTCCATTCTCAGCAAGATTTGTCTGCTCGATTTGCCCGATTGGATGGCCGATCTCAGTAATAGCATTCTGTGGGCACAGATAAGCACAAGCACCGCAGGAATGGCACAGTTCATTATAAACCAATACCTGATTCACCATTACGATCAGCGCATTGAATTTGCATATCTCGGCGCATTTTCCACAATAATTGCACCTATCGGGATCGATGGCTGGGACCGGACGGTTTACTTCATGGGTCGTGTCCGGTTTAATCCCTAATATCAAACCAGCATTGGGTTCTTCAACGTCAGCGTCGATCAAAACCGGACCATATGACGACAGTACTCTCATCAAAGTGGTGGCCAACAGAGTTTTGCCTGTGCCGCCTTTGCCGCTGGCTACTGCGATTTGCATCTCAGGCTCCCTTCATTAGTTATGGCAATCCCCGGCATGGGCGTGTTCTGAGCAAACTGCACCTGTGCTGACCAACAGACCTTTTTCATAATTGCTGATGACGTCTTCGATTTTTCCAGCTGCCCCGACGATTACCTGTATCCCGTAAGACGCAAAAAGGTTCTGGGCGTTTCCACCCATACCACCAGCTATAACCAGATCGACCCCTAATTGTTTTAAAAATACCGGCAGCGCACCGGGTACGTGACCGGGGCTGGGGATGTTTTTCATGGTTTTGGTATCGGACTCGTACAGAGTGAATTCAGCACAATGTCCGAAATGGGAACACACAACAGGACCTTCTTTAGGAATTGCTATTAACATTACAAATTACCTCCGTTGGAATATTATTTTTTATGATTGTGGCTATCAGGAACTCAATTATTGGCTGATGATAATTGGATGAGTTCACCCTTATGATAGCTCGACAAAGCTTCTTCGACCGTTTTTCTGGATACACCGGAATAAACCTTGTCTCCTGCATGGGTTAAAGCGTCAAAGGCCTTGGGTCCCACACGCTGGGATATTACTATTCCTACACCTCTTTTCATCAAAGCTTGGACCGATCCGGTACCTGCACCATGAGCAGATTCCGCTCCATCATTTGCCAGGGTTTCGAAGTGCCCTGTACCAGGGTCCCAGATCAAAAACCAAGCACAGCGCCCGAACCTCTCATCTATAGGGGACGAGGAGGAGGGACCAGTTGAACAAATGGCTATTTTGGGATCGATGTTAAACACTTCCTTTCTAAAATATTGCTATGACTGCACCATATTAAGGGATATGGGCATATGCCCGAAATATATTAATATCATATTGATTAATCTATTTCATGTCAAGCTTTACGGACTGCCTTCGAATAATTAGCTCGGTTTAAATGAGATTAGGAATAATAATTCACCGTGATTGCTGTTCAGGGGCGAATCCAACGTCTTATCCAGACGTTGCTGGCAACAGTGCAGGTCACAGATTATCGAAAATGTTGGTTGAAATGCAAGCTGGCTTGACATAAAATCCGGTCCGGGTACAATACTATATGGAAATATTATCTTCATAGGGGGAATGTGCATATGAGCAAAAAGCAGTTTCAGGCTGAGTCCAAGCGTATTCTGGAACTCATGATCAACTCTATTTATACACACCGGGAGATTTTTTTACGGGAACTGATCTCCAACGCCAGTGATGCCATAGACAAGATTTATTACCTGGCCCTGACCGACGAGAACCTCAATTTCGACCGGGAGAATTATTTCATTAAAATCACAGTTGACCAGGCTGCTCGCACCCTTACCGTATCCGATACCGGCATAGGCATGACCCAGGAAGAACTGGAAGCGAATCTGGGCATCATCGCTAAGAGCGGCACCCTGTCATTCAAGGAAGCCACCGAGATGCAGGAGGGGTTCGATATAATCGGCCAGTTCGGAGTGGGCTTTTATTCCGCTTTCATGGTGGCAGACAAGGTCACAGTGATCAGCCGCGCCCTGGGCAGTATCGAAGCTAATAAATGGGAGTCGGAGGGTGCGGATGGATACACCATAGAACACTGGCACCGGGACAATGTCGGTACGGATATCATCCTCCATATCAAACCGTCCACCGAGGAAGAAGATTATGATGATTACCTGAACCAGTACCGCCTGCAATCCATTATCAAAAAATATTCCGACTTCATCCGCTATCCGATAAAAATGGATATCAGCCGCCGTCGGCTGAAAGAAGGCAGTGAGAATGAATATGAGGAATACGTGGAAGAACAGGTCGTAAACAGCATGGTGCCCATCTGGCGCAAAAACAAGAATGAACTCCAGCCGGATGACTATGAGAAGTTCTATGCCGAGAAGCACTATGGGTTTGATGAGCCCATCAAATATATACACCTCAGCGTAAGCGGGGCGGTATCATACAATGCTATCCTTTTCATACCGGAGCGGATCCCCTTCGACTTCTACAGCAAGGATTACGAGAAGGGCCTGGAATTGTATGCCAATGGGGTGCTCATCATGAGCAAATGTCCTGACCTGCTGCCTGACTATTTTAGCTTTGTTAAGGGCTTGGTGGATTCTGAGGATCTTTCCCTGAATATTTCCAGAGAGATGCTGCAGCATGACCGGCAGCTGAAACTCATCGCCAAGAACATCAACACCAAGATCAAGAATGAATTGCAGAACCTGCTGCAGAATGACCGCGAAAAATATGAGCAATTCTTTAAAGCTTTCGGCCGGCAATTGAAATACGGGGTCTACGACAATTATGGCCGCGACAAGGATGTCTTGCAGGACCTGCTCCTCTTTTATTCCTCCCGGGAGAAGAAGCTGGTCACCCTGGAGGAATACGTTGCCAGGATGCCGGCCGAACAGAAGTACATCTATTACGCTGCTGGCGAGTCCAATGAGAGGCTTGAAAAAATGCCCCAGACCGAGATTGTTGCCGACAAAGGCTATGAGATCTTGTTCTTGACCGAGGATGTCGACGAGTTTGCCATCAAGATTTTGATGAAATACCAGGACAAGGAATTCAGGTCGGTGTCCAGCGGTGACCTGGGGATAGAGCCAGGGGAAAGCGCAGCCGAAGCAGATGAAAAGCACAAGGCTCTTTTCGTGGCTATGAAAGAGATGCTGGGGGACAAAGTCAAGGAAGTGCGTGCTTCCCAGCGTTTGAAACAGCATCCCGTTTGTTTGACAAATGAAGGGGAACTGAGTATCGAGATGGAAAAAATATTGAAAGCTATGCCAGATGGCAAGAATTTTAAAGCCGACAAGATACTGGAGATAAATGTGGATCACGAGGTGTTCCAGTCACTTACCCAAGCGTTTAATGAGGACCGGGACAAACTGAAAATATATTCCCATCTGCTCTACAATCAAGCCCTTTTGATTGAAGGGTTGCCCATCGATGACCCGGTAGAATTCAGCAATAATATCTGCAGCCTTATGAAATAGGAAAGGGTAAAAAGCAATAGGGAGCGATCAGATGATCGCTCCCGCTGATTTTCTGTAACATAATTAAGAGGTGAATTGATTATCAGATTTTTGCTTTCCAGATTTTCCTGCACTTGCGGCACTGGCGAAAATTTTTGGCAAAGGGTGAAAAAGCCAGCACGACAATCCCTAGGACTATGCTGCCGATACCCAGAGGGGGAATAAAGAAAATATTGGCGATACCGAAAGCGATGATACAGATACCCAGGATAGCGAAAAACTTACTTTCTCTTGGCACCGATTCAGTATTACCGCAGCGCGGACAGGCTGGGGAAAAGCTGTCCGACAATTCAGATCACCTCCGCATGAATTATTAGCGCAGCCAAGTCTTCTTCATACATA
>JAAZOA010000150.1 GCA_012798055.1 Syntrophomonadaceae bacterium
AATTCAGGACCGTCGTTTTAACCGTGCTGGAAGCCTTGCTTACCGAACCTCCATGATGGGTGTAATACCCGGGGACGTAATTTTGGTCAATGGGACCGTCAATCCTTACTTGAACGTAAACCGTGAGCTGGTCAGATTGAGATTATTGAACGGATCCAACTCTCAAAACTTTTATTTGCGGTTAAGCGATGGCAGCAGTTTTCAGCAGATTGCATCTGACGGCGGTTTTTTAAGCAGCCCTCTGACCACACGGGCACTGTTCTTGGCGCCTGGAGAAAGGGCCGAAATTATCGTAGATTTTTCTCGGATTGACCGGGATCGCCTCTTCTTGATGAATGGAAGCCTTGCTATTTTGGATTTCATGGTATCCGGGCAAACCAGCAACAGCGCGGAAATACCCCAATCATTGCGGGATGTCCAAGCAATACCTATTGGAACAAACCCTAAAACCAGGCTTTTCGAATTGCAGAGTATGGGAGTCAATGGGACAATCAACGGCAAGTTTTTCGATATGGACAGAATAGACGAGGAAGTCAATATCAATGAAACTGAGATTTGGATTATCCGCAACATCGGTGGCATGATGCAACCGGGTGGACATCCGTTTCATGTGCATGGCACCCAGTTTCAGGTCCTCTCCCGAAATGGGCAGGAACCACCGCCAGCTGAGAAAGGATTCAAAGATACCGTTTATGTAGATGTGGGCGAAGAAGTTGCGATTAAGGTGCAGTTTACCCATAAAGGCATATACATGTATCATTGCCACATTCTCGAACATGAAGAGGGCGGCATGATGGGACAGTTTAGAGTAGAGTGAGCCTGCTATTCCCCAGCTCCGTTGTGGTCAGCAGTTCTTATTGACTAATCTGACAGGCAACCGATTAGAACATGTTAGGAGCGCCGACCAGATATAACAAATGCATATAAGCCCATCAGAACCACTCCCCCGCCAGTGAACATCAAGAAATCATTTAGATGTGCCAAAGGATGATCGGTTGCCAACAAGACCAAGGATGTACTGACCAATCCACCTGCGATTATCAAGCTGGCACTGATACGGTTAGCTAGTTGGGTCACCTTGCTCTCCATATGTTTCTGCATCTCATGCTTGTGGGCCATTTCCAATTCCCCCTGCCCAGCTGCCTTCAAGAGTTCATTGAGATTGCGGGGCAAGGCCAGAAGTGGTTTGACTTCCCTATAAAATCCCCGTTCCATTGCTCGACGGACTTCATCCGGACGCATACGTTCGGCTTGCATCTTCTTAATGATGGGTTGGACGGTTGCCGATATGTTGAAGTTGGGATCCAGTTTTTTCCCGACACCGTCCAGCGTAACCAGAGCCTTCATCAGAGCGGTAAGATAGGAAGGCAGGGTCAGCTGATACCGATAAGCCAGGCTCATAATCTCTTGGCGCAGGGCGTTGATATCGATACCACCGATATTCGAAGAATAGACCCTTTCAACCATATCCGCAAACTCGCCTTCAAAATCATCCAGGTCGATATTCTGCTTTAAAATGCCTAAATCAGCCAGTGCACTCATGGCTTTATCTATGTTCTTCTGGTCTATCCCCTGCAAAAGTCGGCCTAGTCTGGCCAGACGATTGTCAGTCAGAGAGCCTGTCTCGCCAAAATCTACGAAGGCAATTTTATCTTCGGAGATGACCATGATG
>JAAZOA010000151.1 GCA_012798055.1 Syntrophomonadaceae bacterium
TAGCCGGTGGACACCCCGAGGGCCGTATTCAAGAAGTAATACATGCCAGGGACCAGCAAGCCGATGAGAATACCCCCGAGCCACCAGGGCCATGGATCTATAAAGAAGAAATCATAGAGACTGGCACCCATTTATTCACCGCCTTTGACGGTCGGGTAACCAGCATTTACCCAGGCACTGGTCCCACCGATGACATTGATCACGTCTTTTCTGCCGCTCAGGTTCAACATCAAACTCGCGGCCAAGAGTGAGCGGCTGCCGGTATTGCATATAAAAGCCACCGGCTTGCCTTCCAGCCATTCCCTATAGCGGTAACGTAAGTCGGGGGCAGGTGCATGGACAGCCTGGGGGATATGCTCTTCATCGTATTCGCTTTTCAACCGGGTATCTACCAGCACCAATTCACCGCTCTCCAGGCGTTCTTTGAGTTCCATGACTGATATGCTCTCCATGCGGGCGGTCTTGAGACCGCTGGCAGCCCAGGATTCCATACCACCCTCCAGATAACCTGCAACATTGTCCAGGCCCACGCTACGCAGGCCGCGCAGGGCGCGGCTCAAATCCTCAGTGTCTTCCAGGACCAGCAGCAGCGGCAGATCGGGGGGCAATACCCAACCAGAGAAGGTTGCATAATTGCCCTTCAGGCTCAAACCATAGGCGCCTGGTATATGAGCTGCGGTGAAAGGCAGCTGGTCGCGGGTGTCTACCACCAGATGACCGGCTTCCACCAGCTGCAGGAACTCGAAAGGATTGTAGCCAACTGGCTGCTGCAGGGCAGACAGCAGGGCCGGGCCGCGGCGATTGATCTCGGAACAGCGGCTGAAATGATCCGGAGCTTCCGGCATGCCTTCCAGGAAAGAATTGATGAAAGCGTCCCGGGGATGGATGAGCAGGGCTTGATTGTACAGCCGCTCGGTACCGATCGTAGAAGACAATTTAGATGACAGGCTTTTGCCGCAAAGAGAACCCGCTCCATGGGCAGGGTAGACCTCCACCTGGTCACCGATCGTCTCAACCTTGCGCAGGCTGCCATACAGGTCGGCAGCTAATTCGTATTTTTTGTCCGGGAAAAGGTCGGGACGCCCTGCATCTCCGATCAGCAAGGTGTCACCAGTGAAAGCCAGGGCCGGGATAGGGCCCCGCTCCAAATCTGAAACCACATAGACAGCGCAGTCCGGTGTATGCCCCGGCGTATCGATCATCTTGATCTGCAGGGTATCAATAGTGATCGTCTCGCCATCATCCAACCCATGATGATCATAGGCTGCATGAGCTTGCTTGGTAATGTAGATGGTGGCCCCGGTGCGATTGGCAAGTTCCATGTGTCCGGAGATAAAATCAGCATGCAGGTGTGTCTCGATAATGGAGGTGATTGGCAGGTTAAAGGAAGCGGCAATATCCAAATACTGCTGGATATCTCGGGCTGGATCGACCACGATGCATTCATGGCGGCCGCCGATGACATAGGAACAGTGGGCTAAACCAGGGATGTAGACCTGTTTGAATTCCATATTGTAACCTCCCTTTCGATTTACTGGAAATCTGTTACCGACCCATACTAAGGCCCAAAATAACAGCTGCAGGGCCGGCTGGTTTGCAAACCAAACTGATCAATCTGAATTCACGTTTGCGTCCGGCCCATCTTGATATTTCCCATAAAATGCAAAGCAAACGTCAGGCGGGTACAACTATATTCTAACATTGAACGAGTGCGGATGTAATCACTCAACAGTAAATGCCACCTGCAGTTGCTACCCTATTGCAGGTACCATAGCACCGTCAGTATAGCAAAATTGGGAGACTCATCTTTCGAAATGGCTTATCATTAGGATAGCAGTGGCCCAAGCGAGGTGAATATTTCTATGTCTGTATCATGGGGGCAGGCTGTGTCCTGGTTGGTGTTACTGGCAGTTCTTTATAACCTGGTGACAGGCAGGGTAAGGTTCGATATCGGCGTCTTTGCCGGACTGGTGATTCTGGGCTTGTTGCGGGTCGCAGAACCTCAGGAACTATTCAGTGGTTTTGCCAATCCAGCCCTGTTCACGGTAGCAGTAGTCCTGGTAATGAGTGCGGGTTTGGTTGAATCGGGCATCCTGACCGGCTTGGGCCAGGGCATTGCCCGCCGGCTGCAGGATCCCCGTCACCAGATTTTTGCCTTGTCTATGGTCACCGGCCTTTTGTCTACCCTTATGAACAACATAGGAGCCATTGGGCTCATCCTGCCCACCGCTCAGAGGATGGCCTCCCGGGCTCAACTTGACAAGGGGATTTACGGTATGCCCCTGGTTTATGCCTGCATACTGGGCGGGTCCATCACCTTGATAGGCACATCTGGCAACATCATCGTTGCCTCCTTCCGCCGGCAGGCCCTGGGGGAGCCTTTTCGCATGTTCGACTTCGCGCCCCACGGTCTAGCCATGGCGGGAGCAGGGCTTATATTATGGTTGATTAGCTACTTAGCTGGTTCGCTGAAGAAGATCGAAGATATGAACCGGAAGAATGCTGGAACAGAAGAAATGCCCTTTGATCTGCCACCGTCCAGCGGCTCACCCCGCACCAGGAAAAACACTGCTATTGTACTGGTAACTATGATTCCGGTGGTATTTTTGGCCAGTTGGGGATTGATCCATCCTGCGGTTGGGTTTTCACTGGTGGTGCTCATCATGATGGCTGCCGGGATCCTGAAATACGAGCAGGCTCTTGAGTCACTTAACTTGCCAGTGATAATCTTCATTGGCTGCATGTTGAGCCTGACCCAAATACTCCAATCCAACGGAGCCTTGGCATTGCTTATCACTCCCCTGCACAATTCGATTCAGGTTTTACCACCCTTCTGGCTGGTATTCACTCTGGTAGCTTTTACCGCCCTGTTGGCTAATATTCTCGACAATTCGGTGGCAGCCGTAATGATGGCCCCTAGTGTGACCCTGCTTTACCAGTCGGGTGGAATGAATTTGGGCCTGGATGCAATGTTAATGGCGGTTGCGGCTGGAGCTAGCCTGGGGATCGTGGTGCCTTCCCATCAGGTCACCTTGGTAGCCATGTTGGCCACCGGATTCTCACCCCAGAGCTTTATGAAAAGCGGAGCAGTAATATGCTGTTTCGCCATGCTGGCAGCAGCCCTGGTTATAACCCGGGTTTGGGCTTAAACAAGTAGATCTATATGTCTATCCCGAAGATGTTCTTCACCAGGATACTGACCAAGAACGATGCCGCGGCAACTCCCAGGCTTATTGCCGCCATTTCCAGGAAACGTTCCCTGAAATCCAAATCCTTAGCCACTGCCACATAGAAGTTGAAGATGAAAATGACCAGCAGCACCAACACCAGGGTCACCACCAGGCTGACATACGGAGCCTGGATCAGCAGGTAGGGCAGGATCAACAGAACTACAGTGACCACGTAGGCCGCACCGGTATACATAGCTGATTTGATTGATTCGCCGGTACTGGAGTCCTGTTTGCTGGAAAGGTAGCCGGCCGCAGCCATGGAAAAGGAAGCCGCGATGCCGGTTATCAGCCCGGTCAGGGCTATCAACCGGGAATTCTGAAAAGCGAAAGTGTAGCCGGCCAGAGCCCCGGTCAATTCCACCAGGGCATCGTTCAGCCCCAGGACGATAGCTCCCAGGTAACGCAGCCTCTCCTCATCGATCATCGCGATCAGTTCGGTCTCGTGTCGCTCCTCATCCTGGAGGACGGTCCAGAAGTCAGGGTCTTGGCCGCCCAGTTCCCGGTATTTGTCGATAGCCTGGCCTTCGTCCCGCTCCAGAAGCTTGATCCCGAAGGTCAGGCCCAGCACCACGCTGATCAGGTAATAAAACCAGACCTTGAAGCGGGATGGTTCCACTTCCACTTCGGTTTTATACTTCAACAACCGATAATGTTTGATCTCATCTGCAGCGATTGCCCGCAAGATACCTTGGTTTTCGGGCGATTTCACTTTTTCGGCCAGGCGCAGGTATATATGGTGCGCGCTGATCTCATTTTCCTGCTCCCTGACCAGTGCCGACAGGTAATGATCATCCAACTGCTATCATCCTCCTCATTTGAAATATGGGGGATCCATGGCCGGGGGCCGGAAAGGTTACAAATATCTGGCGCTGAAAGTATCTCCGCCGGTCATGCTGCCGGACTGGTAGCCTTTGTAGAACCAGCGCTGCCGCTGCTGGGAAGTACCGTGGGTGAAGCTGTCCGGCACCACATAGCCCTGGGAGCGCTTCTGGATGCGGTCATCGCCCACGGCGCTGGCGGCGTTCATGGCTTCCTCCAGATCCCCCGGCTCCAAGAGCTGCATGCGGTTGGCATAATGGGCCCAAACCCCGGCATAGTAGTCGGCTTGCAGTTCCAGGCGCACCGACAGGTCGTTGAACTGGGTTTGGCTCACCTGGGAACGCATGGCATTCACCTGTTCCAGCACCCCCAACTGGTTCTGGACATGGTGGCCCACTTCATGGGCTATGACATAGGCCTGGGCGAAGTCCCCCGAAGCCTGGAGCTGTTTTTCCATATCGCTGAAGAAACTGAGGTCCAGGTATATCTTCTGGTCTCCGGAACAATAGAAGGGCCCGGTGGATGAACCAGCCACCCCGCAGGCGGATTGTACGCTGCCGGAGAACAACACCAGGGTGGGATAAAGGTATGTGAGACCCTGCTGGCGGAACAGCTGGGTCCAGGTATCCTCCGTCTCCGCCAGGACCACCGCGGCAAATTCCGCCATCTCTTTCTCCTCGGGAGTTTCCTGATAGGTGGAGGTCTTGCCGGTGTTGAGTTGGGACTGGTTGACAATATCGGCCGGATTTCCTCCCAACAGCAGGTACAGCAGCAGGATAACGATGGTGCCTATCCCCCCGCCGATGACTCCCTTGGCTGACATGCCCCGGCGGTCCTCAACATTGGTGCTGGCTCTTCTTCCTTTCCATTCCATATTATTACCTCCTCGGACAGCCTAGTTGATTATATTTTACCACTGCCAGCAGCCAGCCGGTCGATGTAGCGGGATTATCCGTTCTGCAGTCGCAATTGGGTCCTGATGAATTTGGAGATGTCCTCCAGGGCCGCTTCGGCTTCCGGAAACAGGGGAGCCATGGCTGGATAACAATGGAACAAACCCTGGCCCACCACCAGCCGCGTATTTACCCCGACCGCTTCAGCTTTGGCAGC
Organism: Syntrophomonadaceae bacterium; assembly: GCA_012798055.1. Lineage (GTDB taxonomy): Bacteria > Bacillota > Syntrophomonadia > Syntrophomonadales > Syntrophomonadaceae > PHAA01. Next base: position 5,160 of record JAAZOA010000151.1, read on the forward strand.
GAAGCGGACCGCGTCGTCCCGTAAGGTCTCGTTGCCCCCGGCATAAATGAGCAGGGGAGGCAGACCATGCAAATCACCGAACAGGGGGGAAAGATACGGTGTCCTGAGGTCGGCTCCCCCGGCGTAATGCCTGGCACAGGCCGGACCCATCCCCTCCGGTGACAGGCATAGTCTGGCATTGCTGGCATAAGATTCACCTGAGCAGGTATGGTCGGTCACCGGTGACAAGACCGCGGCTCCAGCCGGCAGGGGTACCTTCTTGTCACGCAGGGCCAAGAGGGTACCCAGGGCGAGGCCGGCGCCAGCCGAGTCGCCGGCAAAAACGATGTTTTGCGGGAAAATCCCCTGCACCAGCAACCAACCGTAGGCAGCCAGGGCATCATCCAGAGCAGCCGGATAAGGATTCTCCGGAGCCAGCCGGTATTCGAACAACAGGGCTGGTATACCGCTCTTCCCCGCAAATTTGGCCACTATGCCCCGGTGAGCTTGGCAGGTTCCAGATACGTAGCCTCCTCCGTGGAAGTACAGGATTGCCTGCTCCCGGCTCGTCCCGGCTGGACTTATCCACTCCCCCTTCATCCTGCCGATGGCTACGGATTCCACTACGATCCCCTCCGGGATTTTGCCGAACCTGGCTGCACCGCTTTCCACATCCTGGCGGAAGCGCTCTATCGCTTCGAAGCTATCCCAGTCGGTCTTTTCATGTTTCGGACGCAGGCGCAGCAGATTGCGGTTCTGCATAAGAAACAGCCACATCCGTGCTTTCCAGCTCAGCATACATAATCATCCTTCCGTTACTATAGTCATGACTTTTAACTCCACTCGGTTCGCCGATCCGCACACACCGCCCTTTAACCATCGCTTTTGGTTAAATATAATTCAACCCCCCGGCCGGTTCAAGGGGAGTTGGTCAACAACCAGGCAAAAATGATATCATATTAGTGTTGGACACCGGGCAGACGCCACCTGTCAGAAAATTAGGCAGTGTAGTGGAATGGCTTGAGGAGCAGTCCCTTAACATATTAAAGAGGAGGCAGATAATGAATATCAAATTTACCGTCAATTCGTCCAAGCTTTCCGACCTGGATGTACAAGCACTGTCACTGCTGGGGCAGAGCCTGGAGAACGGCCAGGGCCTGGCCCGGGACTATGCTGCCGCCCTGGAACTCTTTAAATTGGCGGGAGCAGCCGGGGACAAAGATGCCATGTGCGCCCTGGGGCGTTTCTACCTGCGTGGCTATGGGATCAGACCGAATCTGGAAGAGGCGGCCCAGTGGTTCGAAAAAGCCGCGCGAAAGGGCAGCCTGGAAGCCATGACCAGCCTGGCCAATATCCTGTCCCAGGCCCAGGGCGAAGATGTGAAGGCCCGTTTCAAGGCCGCCCTCAGATGGTATCGCAAAGCTGCGGAAGCCGGGGACCCGGAAGCCAAATTCGGCCTGGCCAAGATGTATTTTTACGGCCAAGGGGTTCGCCGCGACTATAAAAGAGCGGGTATAGCGTTTCTAGAGCTGGCCAAGGCTGGATTCATACCGGCCTATTGTTATGTGGGGCTCAATCTGCAGCATGGCTACTATTTCGATCCCAACTTTGAAGCCGCCCTGAACGTATATGGCCTGGGAGCCAATTACAATGACCCGCCCTGCATGCGACAGCTGGGTATTATGTACGAGGAAGGGCTGGGACTGGAGCAGGCCTATAACCTGGCCATCTACTGGTACAAGCGGGCCGCAGCGGCCGGTGACGCCATAGCCATGGAGAGGTTGGCCGACATGTATGAATGCGGCCGGGGCGTGAGGAAAAACCGGAAAAAGGCCCAGGAGCTCAGGAGCCGGCTCCAGGCGGGCAGAAAGTAAAATAGCCCGGGGGCTTGCCCCGGGCCCTTCAGTATAGCTGCAGACCGGGAAATTGCATGCTCCGGAGGCATGTGGCGAGCGACCCGCGATGCTCAGCGGTTCTTGGTGAGCTGTTCCCAGGCTCGGGTATAGACTTGCAGAGTAGGGCTGTCATACAGTACGAAGCGTATCTTGTTGATGGCCTGCAACGAAGGTATGATCTCCAGCACCGTCTGCAGCGCCACTGGTGCCGCTTGTTTGAGGGGAAAACCGAAAGTCCCGGTGGCTACTGAGGGAAAGGCGATGGAGGAATAGCCATGGGCCGAAGCCCTGGTCTCAGCCAGGTGCAATGAGTTGCGGTAGCACATGGCCAGCAGTTCCGGGGCCAGTTCATCCAGGTCATAACGCGGCCCTACCGTATGGATGATAAGGTAGTTGGGCAGCCAGTAAGCCTCGGTGGCCACTGCCTGGCCAGGCTGCACCGGCACCAGGGTCAGGCATTCATCATCCAGCTGCGGCCCGGCCGCCTGGTGGATGGCCCGGTCACCGCCACCGCTGCCGGAGAGATAGCGGTCAGAGGCATTGACGATGATGTCCACCCCTTCCTGCTCGCTGATGTCCCCTACGCAGAACTCGATCTCGAAATCGTCCAGCTGGTAGGTGACTTCCTCCAGGTTCTTGATATAGGCTGCCGGGTTGCGTTCTTCCAAACCCAGGA
>JAAZOA010000152.1 GCA_012798055.1 Syntrophomonadaceae bacterium
AAAAATGACCGTCCATATCGTGGGTTTGGCCGGCAGCCTGCGCCGGGGTTCCTTCAATAAAGCGGCCCTAAGGGCGGCAGGGGAACTTTTACCGGCGGGAGCCAGGCTGGAGATCCTGGAGCTTGCAGATATCCCGTTTTTTAATGAGGACCTGGAGAAGGAGGGCATGCCCCAGGCGGTCCTGGACTTCAGGGCCAGGGTGAGTACCGCTGATGCCATCCTCATCGCCACCCCGGAGTATAATTATTCCCTGCCCCCGGTATTGAAAAATGCCCTGGACTGGGGGTCGCGGGGTGGACTTAATGTGTGGAACAGCAAACCATTGGCAATAATGAGTGCTTCTCCCGGTATTTTCGGCGGGGCCAGGGCCCAGTACCATCTGCGCCAGGTATGTGTGGTGCTGAACCTCTTGCCCCTGAACCGCCCCGAGGTTTTCATCGGCAGTGCCAACACCAAATTTGATGCTGACGGCACCCTGGTAGATGAATATACCCGCCAGGCGATCACCAAGCTGCTGCAGGCCCTTGTGGACACGGTTCGGCGGATGAACAAGGAACAGTGATGGCCTATTCGAGGCGTTTGGAACTCAAAACCATCCGCAAAATCGGCTGGAGAAATGCCCCTTTGGGGAAGACAAGCCGGTCTGTTCGCAGTGCAGGGTCCATTGTTACAAGACCGATATGCGGGAGCAGATCAGGAGGGTGATGGCCTATGCCGGGCCCCGCATGCTGACCAGGAGCCCAATCCTGACAGCCCGTTATATATATCGCAAAAAATTCAAACGGCCGCCTGCGGAATAAGCGGCCGTACCTTTGGGTCGATAATATCTATTTCAGCTGATAAACCATGTTGCGCAGGTTTTCCTTGGTGGTGGACCCGACCACATAAGTGTAGATCCGCCCTTCCTGGTCGATTATGAATGTGGTAGGTATGCTGTTGATACTATAGTTGTCAGCCGTCTTTGTGCCTTTATCCAGGAGCACCGGCATGGAAAAATGATTGTCCTTGATGTACTGCCGGGCCTTGGATTCGGTTTCCCGGCTGCCGTCGGTCATATTAACTGCCAGGAGAACCCCGAAATCATCCACCCCCAATTCGGCTGCGATCTGGTCCAGGTCGGGCATCTCAGCCTTGCAGGGAGGGCACCAGCTGGCCCAGAAATTCAGCACCACCACCCTACCCCGGAAATCTGAAAGCCTAACGGAATTGCCCTCCAGATCTTCCAGGGCAAAGTCCGGAGCAGTTGCACCCAGGTAGCTGCTGGTGGCGGCCACTCTGGACGTGTCGATGGTGAACTGGCCGTTCTCCGCAACCTGGAACCGATTGTAGACGGAGAAAGCCAGCATGACCAGCAATCCCAAAAATAGTAGCGAGCCGACGAACTTATTGCCTTCACCCATAATTGTCATACCTCCTCAGGTTATTATAACCCGTTGCCCAAAAACTAGAACCGGTCCAGGAAGAGAAGGAGCCCGGCAGCGACCAGGAACAAGCCCGAAATCAGGCTAATAGACCGGCTATGGGCAGCGAGCAGGCGGAATCGGTCCTTCAGTGACTCGAAGAGCCACGCGCTTATCAGGAAAGGAATGCCCAAACCGGCCGAATAGAGGCTGAGCATGAGCATACCCTGCACCACTGAACCTGTATTCCCGGCAAGAAGCAGGGCGGAACCGAGGAATACCCCGACACAGGGGGTCCAGCCGAAAGCGAAAGCCATGCCGAAGCCCAGGGAGCGGATCAGGTTGAGGTTCTGTACCCGGTAATCGAAAGCGTGGGTCTGGTCCAGGAAGGGAAGCCGCAAAAGTCCCATGAAATAGAGCCCGAAGGCTACCATAACCAGGCCACTGATCTGCCGCAATAATTTGAGGTGGAGCTGCAGGTAACTGCCCAGAGCTGTAGCTGTAGCTCCCAGGGCCACGAACACCAGGGTTAAACCCAGCACAAATGCCAGGGCATTACGAAAAAGACGGCCCCGGTCGACAGCAGTGTTCTCAGCTGTTCCTGCCAGGTAGAAGAGATAAATCGGCAGCATGGGCAGAATGCAAGGGGAGATAAAAGTCAAGAGACCTTCTGTGAAACAAAGCCAATAGTTTGGGTGCCCCATAGCTACCTCCTGACGGACCCATTGCCCGGTTTTGCAGAATCTACTATATTATAAATATTGCCAGAACTATAGGCAATGGTGGATTCCGGCTCAAATCAAATCGGGTCGGAGGGCTGGCAAGGAGGCGCAAGATGGACGAGGAAAGACGGGATTTCGACCAGGAAGCAGCCGACTGGGACAATCCAGGTCGTGTCAAGATGGCCCAAAATATCGCTGCGGCCATCAAAAAATCGGTAAAAATAAACCGGGATATGGAAGTCCTGGATTTCGGCTGCGGGACAGGCTTGCTGGCTCTTGAGCTGCAGCCCCTGGTGCACGAGCTGACCTGTGTCGACAGTTCAGCCGGCATGCTGAAGGTTCTCAGCAACAAGATAGAGGAGAGACAGCTTAACAATGTACGCCCGCTTCTCCTGGATGTAGAAAAGGGCGATCAGCTTATCGGAGCCTACGACCTGGTCATCTCCAGTATGACCCTGCACCATATCCGGGACATAAAACCCTTGCTGGCCCAATTCCTGCGGATATTGAAGCCGGGAGGATGGTTGTGCCTGGCTGATTTGGATTTGGATCAAGGTCATTTTCACGGAGCCAATCATAATCAAGGGGTGTTTCATTTCGGTTTCGATCGCAAGCTGCTGGGCAAAGACCTGGAGGATGCCGGTTTCTTCCAAGTGGAGTTCAGCACTGGGGCTGAAGTGATGCGTTTTTATCCCGGCGGTGTGAAACCATTTACTATATTCGTGGCTACTGCCCGCAAAGCCTCAGCTGGGGCATAAGTCAACAAATCGGGGGCTTTAACCGGGGTGCCGGCTTCTACAAACAAAGCATCGCCTGCTGTGTGCAGACGGTGCTTTTGTAATTAGCATTAAGTCAAACTATGCAGCTTTTCTGCTGGGCATGGTCTTCATCAAAAAAACACAATTCCTTCACAGAACCTCATTTATGACTGGATACAATGTAAACAAGAACCTGTGGAGGGATGTTGCCATGTGCAGAAGATTAAGAAGACCGCTAATCGTGACATTTGCGTTGCTGCTGCTATTACTGGCTGCAGCACCGGCAATGGCCTGGGATGACTGCCCCAAGAACAAAGTGGTCTGTGACCAGCCTTGTCGCGACTACATCGATAGCAACAATAACGGCACCTGCGACCACCTGGAGCCTGCTCCCTCGTCAAGCAGCAAGACCACCCCGGCGGCGACGGTGACGACCACGACCACCGCCAGACCTACAACTACCACAACAAGTCTGCCGGCAGCTTCACCCAGTAGTGGTATCTCGACTTCCTCTGGGGCTGCTTCCAGCAGTTCAACCCCCAGTAGCGGCAATGTTGCTGCCACAGCCGATTCGGCTGCCCATGACTTCCTGGCAACAGCGGAGGACACAGCCGCCAGCCAGACAGCCAGCCCGGCACAGAACCTGTCTACAGCCTTGAGGCAGCCCAGTTTCGTGTTTACTCTGCTGCTGCTGGTGGGGGCTTGGGTGGCAGTGCGCCGCAAATTGCCGGGAAGGGTCAGACTGGTGATCCTGGGTCTTTCCCTGGGGATTTTGGGATTCTACCTCCAGGGATGCATGTGCCCGGTGGGCGTACTGGCCAATCTGCCCTTGCGGATTACCGGACTCCTGCAGGGCAAATACATGTTATGGCTGCTGCTGTTCTTCACCCCGGTGGTGTTTCTCTTCTGGGGAGGCAGGATCTTTTGCGGAGGGGTATGCCCGATAGGTGCGGTTCAGGAATTCACTTTCCGCCTGGGATGCAAGCTAGGCTTAAACAGGGGGCGTCCTGGCTTAGAGAAATGGGACTGGCTGAAATATGGAAAATACCTGGCACTGCTGGGGATACTGCTGGTGACTCCTTTATTGGGAACTGCCTGGTGGTGCGATCTGGATCCCTTCGGTTATTTGTTCAATCTGTCGGGGTCCAAGATTGCCCTGGGTTTGCTAGTGGTTATCCTCACCGTCTCCCTGTTTGTCTCACGGTTCTGGTGCCGTTTCCTCTGCCCCTACGGAGCTCTGCTGGGAATCCTTAACAAAGATTTGGCCTGGGCAAGACAAAATTTGGGCCTGGGTTTGGGCGGGCCCGTGATTGACGCCAGCCGCTGCAAGAACTGCGGCAAGTGCGCCCGTAGCTGCCCGGTTGACGCCATCAGCGCCTGTGCCATTGACGCTGCCGAATGCATCAACTGCGGGGAATGTAGCCGCCAATGTAAACTGGGGGCAGTGATCACCGAAGAAATGTTACCTGCCAATCCTCGACCGGCTTGGCCGAAGATCAATTAAATTTGGAGAGGAAAATGTAACATGACTAACAAAGCGAAGATGATATTCTTGAACCTGATTCTGCTGGCTGGCATCACCTTTTCCATGAAAACCGCCTTCGCGGACCTGCCTGCCAATGAAGAAGGCAGCACCAGCCGCGACCAGGAGCAGATTACGGACCAGAGCCAAGGAGCCGCGCTCAACGGGGAAAGGTCCAGCGGAACCGGGCCCGATGGCAGCGAGAATTGCAGCCTTATGCCGGTGGATGATGGCTGTACGGTCTGTGCCGGCTGCAGCAGTCCGTGCAGTTTGATCCAACAACCGACCCCCTCTGCTCCTCCGACCCGTTAGCTCATCTCCAGGATTGCCTGAAATCCAGCAGGGAGCTTTTACCTGCAAGCATTCCCTTTGCGGGTTCTTGTCCCGGCAGGAAGCAGTAAATTGAATGTAAGAGGAGGTTAAATGGTATAATTTAGGTGGAAACTTATCCCTCTATAGGCCGTCGCCCAACCTTGAAGGTAGGCGATATCAGACCGAAAGATCCGGCCAGCGCAATAACCGCCAGGACTAGAGTTCTGAAAGAAACTTGAAGGAGGAGTAGAAATGTCAGCCCAAAAGCGTTTTACCACGGAAGAGGCCAAAGCTATCGGAGAAAAACTGGGAATTGACTGGAGCAAGTTCGATGTGGAACAGTTCCGGATGGGTATGGACGTGGAACTAGAGCACGGCCTGCACGATCCAGAGACCAATGTGACCCATGATGATCCCCTTACCACCGGCAAAATAGCCCTGGCTCATCTCAAAGAGTTCCCGGATTATTATACCCGCCTGGAAAAGATGGAAAAAGAAGCCGACGCGTTCTGGGGCAAATAATGACCAAAACCCGCCTGGCCAAGTCCATAACCAGGCGGGTTTCATCTGTCACTGTCAGAGTGTGTGAAAAAGCGAAGCACAGGATTGGGGAACGATGCTAACTGAAAAGCATCCAGGACCTGTATTTGCAGAGGCAATCGCCAGCCTCGCCATGTTCATGTCAAACCTTGATGATTCATAATCATGCCGCTGGGCAAGGATCAACTGTGGTCACATTTCCTTATACTTTGCGTCAGGGGACTAACACACATTCTGCCGTCCCTCTGGCCTTGTTTACAGGCCCGCGGCGTGCTTGAAACCGGCTTTCCTTGAGGACTCCACTGCGGCTACTACGGTATATTCAGAATATAAATCCGCAGTGCTCAGGTCAACGTCCTTGATCTGGAAGAATTCGTGATAAGCGACACAATTGTCTTCAGTCCGGCCGCATACCCCACAGGCATCACAAACACTGCACTCCCAACAAAGATTTTCCATGGTCTTCACCTCCAGTCTCTCGCTTATTAAGCAAATACTTTGCTACATTAGTCACAATAATATGCCTGTTAAAAATATTTTTCAAGAGGCAAGGGGCCAATATGTGAAATATAAAGCAAGCAAAAGCAAATAAGTGGCAAAAGGCACAAGGCTTCAGTTTCCGCGGGCAGGAGCATGGAAGCGGATCAGGCGCAGGTAAAAATATTATTTAAATATAATGCGTAGTTATAAGCATTTGTAACCTAAAGGTTATAGTCTAGTCATTTCATTTTCAAGGGCTCTGAGGTTGGGGCAGGAATAATAAGCGCTGCAAGCGCAGGTATACGTGCATGCGGCTGTCACCTGAAGACCAGCGGGATTCGGGTTCAGGATTGAACCAGTACACATTTTTGGCGTGAGACTCGATGGCTTCCAGAGCCGGGAGCTGGTCATTGAACCAGTTATTACGGGCATCCCCGAAGATCAAGACGCTGGTCTTGGGGGTGAGCCGATTCTCGTAGCCGGCAGGGAAAGCGTCAGGCCATAGTCCTGGATTGTCGTCCCCGGCGAATATGGCTGATTCGATCTGCATCGTACAACTGATCTCTGCTCTGCTTAAATTTTGACAGGAATGAGCCTAATGCCGGTGCCATCGATAGCACATACATTAGGCTGCATTAATCGGGATCAGCTTGAGTTTATAATTTAATGCTATATTATCCCGCTTTTGCGGAAGACATCGATCTCATCCTGGGAATAACCAGCCTGAGCCAGGATGAGATCGGTGTGCTCGCCCAGTTTGGGAAAGGTAAGCACGGCTTCACCGGGGGTACCCGACATCTTGATGGGCACTCCGGTCAAGGGAATATCTCGTCCAGTCCCTTTGAAGTTGGGGAGTTTTAAGATCATCTCCCGGGCAATCACCTGGGGATGGTTGCACATCTCCTCCATGGTCAGAACGGGAGTGAAGCAGATGTCGTTGTGGGCGAAAAACTCTACCCATTCATCCCTGGTTTTAGTCATCATAATGGCCCTTATATCAGCCTGGATATCTTGCTGCAGGGCCGGATTCCACTGGGGTTTGATATATTCGGCCCGGTCCAGTTTCTGGCAAAATTCGGCCCAGAATTTATCTTCGACCGCTCCTAAACTGACATGTTTGCCATCCTTGCATTCGTAAACATTGTAACATGCATACCCGCCAGTCAAGACATCATTGCCCATTTCCGGCAGTCTGCCCCAACCGGCCCACTCACCAAGTGTATAGGCAAGAAGGCTGATGGAACAATCCAGCATGGCTACATCACAGAGCTGGCCTTCGCCGGTCTTCTCACGGCTGGCCAGAGCCAGGAGAATGGCGATCACCGAATAAAGGGTTCCGCCGGCTATATCAGCTATCTGTACGCCGGACATGGCCGGCCTGCCCTTGTAGACCCCGGTCATACCAGTTACCCCTGCCAGGTTAAGATAATTGAGGTCATGGCCTGCAGCGTCTTTCATGGGACCGGTCCACCCGTAACCGGTGATGGCACAGTAGATGATTCCCCGGTTGATCTTCTTGAGGGCATCATAGTCCAGGCCCATCTTCTTCATAACTCCTGGGCGGAACTGGTCTACTACCACATCGGCCTTGGTTACCAGCTGGCGGAATATCTCTTTGCCAGCTTCCTGTTTAAGATCCAGGGTGATGCTTTTTTTGTTGCGGTTAACGGTGGGAAAACGGGCACTCTCACCTTCGATGCAGGGAGTAAGGGTGCGCCCCAGGTCACCACCACGGGGATCTTCCACTTTGATCACTTCTGCCCCGAAATCGGCCAGGATCTGGGTGCAGAAAGGACCGGGCAGGTATCTGGACAAGTCTAAAACTTTTATTCCCTCTAATGGTAAACTCATAATTTCCCTCCGTTCTAATCTGTACTACATTTACAAGTTTTCCAACGCAAAAAGGGCGGGTGATAGCTCCAAAATAGACTATCACCCCAATAAAAAATAAGATTAAGAGGAGGTTTAATTATATTGCACGGGCATATTATGCCCGGGCAGTATCTATAGGATGTCTATGGACTAAAACCAATGCTTTCCGGCTGGATATATTGAGCTCAGACTGCGGATACATTAGGTATAAATTGCAAATCCATCTGCGTAATAACCGATATATGTTTCCGGTTTCCAGTTCGAAAAAACCTGGAAAGTACGGCCATTGAGATATTGAAAGTAAGCCTGGCACTGCTGGCAGAGCTCACAGTGCCAGGCGTTTTTAATAGGTGTCACAAGGGTGCATTCCATCTGAAGAAACAACGTTTGCACTCCCGATGGACTTGGACACCCGATTTACATAATTTTTAGCTCCCGGCGAAAATCTGATCGCTAGGGCAGGAAGATGCCTTCCGGGTCAACAACCTTATAAAGCAGGTCGATCTCTTCTACCGTAGGTCTTTCGGTTTCGCCTTTACACCGGGAAATATCAAGGTCGAACAGGCAGTTGTCCTTAACCTGCTCGGCGGTGAAGCCAGGATGTACTGTGTCCAGGTACATAATACCGTCATCGCCGAAGCGGAAGACAGCCATATTGGTTATAACCGCAGAAGGACCACCATTGAAGAATTTGCCATATACCTCTTTCTTGTGTACGAATTCCCCTGAAGGCCATTTGCGAATTCTCCAGCCCGGGGAGGTGATATAATCGACATTATCCTTGAAGCGGCGTTTCTCCTGGACCATGATGAAAACAGTTCTCTTGGCATAAGAGTTGATGTCCGGATTGCCGCCGCTGCCAGTGAAACGCTTGCTGGGGCTGCTGTAGTCGCCTACCACAGTGGTATTGACATTGCCGTATTTGTCAATTTCAGCTCCGCCCAGGAAAGCCAGGTCAACATAGCCACAATGTAACTGACCATAGAAAGTCTCGGTCAATCCAGCGGCCACAGAAGCCTGGTATGCACAACGGGAGTCACCCACCGAAGTAGGAAGATCTATGGGCCGGCCATCGATGCTGCCGGCTTCGTAAATGCATACTGCATTAGGAGCACTAGTCTTTTGGGCTAGAGCTATGGCCAGCATAGGCAGACCGGTGCCGGCGAAAACGATGTCGCCATCCATTACTTCCCTGGCAGCCGCTACTGCGAGCAAGTCAGCTGGTTTATATTTTTCAGCGTAGTTTTTTCCTGCCATCTATCTCGTCCCCCTTTTCACGTTGGTAGAATAGCCCAGAACCGTATTGGCTTTAAGGGCATTAAGCCGGTTAACGCCTAATTTTTCAAGGTATTCTTCATGGGAGGACACCCCGAATATCCATTCATCCGCCCATTTTTTGTATGAATCGGAGCTCTTGGAAGCGGAATAGAAATCACGGATGAAAGCGGCATCGCAGTCGTAATAGAATTGCGAACCTGTGGGATGCGCTCCGAAGGGCACTTGAACGACATAATCGATGGCATGACCCGCGGCAATATTGCTGGCCGGGTCGTCCCGGAGATAAGAATCGGGGACTATTTCTTCGGCAATTACTATCACCTTATCGGCAGCCTTGATAACCTCCGCATCCACATAGCATTGGGAGAAAACGCGCACTGTGCCTTCGGTGCCCACTTGTGATGCATAGACAATAGCCCAATCGGGATTGACTGCAGGTATAAGCAAAAGTTCGCCCTTATCATACATGGGGTCATGGATCATTTCATATTTTTTCAGTGGTATTTTGGGATTGGAACCATCCCTGAGCCCAGCCTTGGCAAGGTTGTCATATTTAGGATTGAGGATGTCGGTGCCCATGGAAAGAGCGGTGGGGAAGAAGGGCAGACCATAGGCGCCCGCTAACTGCCTGGCTACGCACTGAGCGTGGCTGTAATCTTCGACGATGATGGATCCATCAACCTGTCCGCGAGCAAGGCTTTCACCCAGTTTCCCATACAGCTCGTGGCCAATCCAACACGACTCCCAAATTTTCACGCAACCTGCGCCGATTAGGATTTCCGAGTGGGTGCCCCCGTTCACCTCGAACAGGTGCAGGTTCTTCTTGCCCTGGCGGATCATCTCATAGATCATGGCCGTGGGCCGGCGCCAGATAGTGAAACCGCTGAAAGAAAGCATATCGCCATCTTTGATTAGCCCGGCAGCCTCCTTGAGTGTGATCTGATTAATCTTACTCATCGATCTACCTCCTCTTTTTTTTGGTCTTTTCCTCCTGACAATCTTCGAACCCGGACAATGTCTTCTCTTAAGCAGGTGCTGATCTGCAGATGACTGTGATCACCAGCTTAACCGGTGGATGGCGCTGCAGATCCAAGCAACACCGTTTCTACCAACCTCCTTCTGCTGCTATCTTTGCGGTCCGAAAACCGGACTCGGAAAATGTCTAGCCTGATTTGTTAATAATATACAGCTCCTGCTATAAATCGAGATGATGCCTGCAGGAGCTGTATGTCTAATAGCTTACCACTTGCCGATTACTTCACGGCCGATGATCATCCGCTGGATCTGGTTGGAACCTTCGTAGATCTGGGTGATCTTGACGTCTCTCATCATCCGCTCAACCGGGAATTCGCTGCAGTAGCCGTATCCGCCCATCAGCTGCACGCAGTTGGTGCAGACCTCCATACTGGTGTCGGTGGCGAACTTCTTGGCCATGGAAGCTTCCTTGTTATGCGGCAGCTTATTGTCTTTCAGCCAGGCGGCCCGGTAGACCAGCATCTGGGCGGCATCAAGGGCAGTTGCCATATCGGCTACCATGAACTGGACGCCCTGGTTGGCTGCCAGCGGCTTACCGAACTGTTGCCTCTCCTTGATATACTGGGTGGTGTATTCCAGGGCACCCTCACCTATGCCCAGACCTTGAGCAGCGATGGTGATCCGGCCGCCGGCCAGTAGGCCCATGGCTACTTCGAAGCCCTTGCCCTGCTCACCCAGCATGTTCTCTTTGGGGACCTTGACATTTTCAAAATATAGTTCCACAGTGGGAGAGCCGTTCATGCCCATCTTCTGGACCGGCTTGCTCATGGTGAAGCCCGGTGTGTCTTTCTCGATCTGCAGGCAGGTGATGCCCCGGCCCGGCCCCTGGGTGGGATCGTTCTTGACGAAGGTGCAATAGGTGGTGGCGATACCTCCGTTGGTGATGAAAATCTTGCTGCCGTTGATAATGAAGTGGTCGCCCTTGTCTTCTGCTTTGCACTTGATCGAAGCAGCATCAGATCCGGCATTTGGTTCGGTCAACGCATAAGCGCCTACGATTTCACCAGTTGCCAGAGCTTTCAAATATTTTTCTTTGACCCTTTGACCACCATAGAGCCAGGTGCTCATGCATCCCAGTCCGGTATGCACGCTCATAATGACCGCGGTGGATGCGCAGCACTTGGCCAGCTCTTCCACGAACATGGCAAAATCCAGATAGGTGGCACCTGCTCCGCCCCATTCCTCGGGGATGGGGAGACCGCAAAGTCCCAGTCCAGCCATCTTTTTGAATGTTTCCATGGGAAAAGTGTGGGTTCTGTCAATCTCGGCGGCGATCGGTTCGCATTCATTCTTAGCGAACTTGCGGAACATATCTCTCATCATTAATGATTCATCTGATAATGCAAAATCCATTAAGTTCCACCCCTCTCTTATTTACCTGTGAATTGCGCCTTGCGTTTTTCCACGAAAGCCCGCATGCCTTCCTTTTGATCTGCAGTGGCAAAACACAGTCCAAAAATGTCAGCTTCAATGCTCATGGCCCGGTCGATATCGGTCTGCATCCCTTCGTTGACCGCATCCTTGCAGAGACGCACGGCAATCGCTCCCCGGGCAGAGATATCTTTGGCTATCTTTTTGACATAATCCATTAATTCGGCTTCGGGTACTATTTTGTTTACCAGCCCGATCCGCAATGCTTCCTGGGCATCGATATTGTTTCCGGTATAGAGGATCTCTTTGGCCATGCCTAATCCCACCAGGCGGGGCAGGCGCTGGGTCCCGCCAAAACCGGGGGTGACTCCCAGTCTGACTTCCGGCTGCCCGAATTGGCTCTTCTCCGTGCAGAAGCGGAAATCACAGGCCATAGCCAGTTCGCAGCCGCCCCCCAGGGTAAAACCGTTGATGGCGGCAATTACCGGTTTGGACATGGTCTCGATCAGGCTGAAGGCCGCCTGGCCTATTTGCCCGAATTCCCTGGCCTGCATGGCATTGATGTCCAGCATGTAGGTGATATCCGCGCCGGCTACAAAAGCCTTGTCGCCGGCTCCGGTTATTATCAAAACATCTATGCTGTCATCGTCACGCACATTTTCCACCGCAGCCTTGATTTCCAGCAGGGTGTCCTTGTTCAGGGCATTCAGAGCCTTGGGGCGATTTATGGTCAAGGTAGCTATACGGTCGGCTTTTTCCAGGATTACATTAGCGAATTCCAACGGTCTTCCCCCTTTCCCTGGTCAATGCTTTATTTGTAGTCAAAGATGCCTTTGCCTACTTTGCGGCCCAGCCAGCCAGCCTGAACATACTGTTTGAGCAGGGGAGAGGGACGATACTTGGGATCACCGTATCCGGTGTACATTACGTTCAAAATAGCCAGGACCGTATCCAGACCGATTAGGTCAGCCAGAGCGCAGGGGCCCATGGGATGGTTCATGCCCAATTTCATGATGTTGTCGATGTTCTCAGCCGGAGCTACCCCTTCATAGAGCTCCCACAGAGCTTCATTGATCATGACCTGAAGCACGCGGTTGGAGACGAAGCCGGGCACGTCTTTGCACCATACCGGTACTTTGCCCATCTTGATGGAGGCTTCTTCGATGGTCTTGTAGACTTCATCGGTGGTGGCCAATCCCCGGATGATCTCAACCAGTTTCATGACCGGCACCGGGTTCATGAAATGCATGCCGATGACCTGCTGGGGACGCTTGGTGCAGGCTGCGATTTGGGTTATGGGCAGGGATGAAGTGTTAGTAGCCAGGATGGCGTGGGCAGGAGCGATCCGGTCCAGTTCTTCGAATACTTTCTTCTTGATGTCGAAGTTTTCTACGATGGCTTCTACAACCAGGTCGCAGTCAGCTGCATCCTCCAGGCTGACCGAAGGTTTGATGCGGCCGAGTATTTCAGCTTTCTCAGCCTCGGTCCGTTTGCCTTTCTCCACATCCCGGGAGAGGTTCTTGTTGATGAGGGCAATACCCTTATTGACCAGATCCATATTGATGTCGTACTGCACCACATCGAATCCTGCCTGGGCCGATACCTGTGCGATTCCGCCGCCCATCTGGCCGGCGCCGATCACCATTACTTTCTTGATCTCCACTATAATTCGCCTCCTCGATAATTAATTTTTATGGTTTGACAATCACGCTGATTAACCAGAACTTTCGGACTGCGCTGTTTATGGTTCGACTTTGATGAGCATGGCATCACCCTGGGCATGGCCGGAGCAGATTCCGCATACTCCGTATCCGCCGCCTCTTCTTTTCAATTCATAAGCGGTGGTCATAGCGATACGAGCTCCCGTAGCTCCGATGGGATGTCCATAAGCGATAGCTGAGCCATTGACATTGACTTTTTCAAACATCTCTTCTTTAGTCATGCCCAATATGGTCCGGGCGCTTACCAGAGCCACCGCGGCAAAGGCTTCGTTGATTTCGATAATCTTAACATCTTTGTAAGTCATGCCGTTCTGCTCCAGAACTTTCTTGATGGAGAGCCCGGGGACTGTAGCTATATCCTTGGTCCGCTGGGAAACCTCAGCATAGTCCACAACAGTAAACAGGGGTTTCAGTCCCAATTCATTAGCCTTGTCACGGCTCATGAACATGCATACATCACCACCATCGTTAACCCCAGGGGCATTTCCGGCCGTGACTGATCCGGGCTGGCCGGTTACGGTGCTCTTATGATTGAATACCGGCGGCAGTTTGGCAAGACCTTCCATTGTAGTCTGGGGTCTGGGGCCTTCATCCGCACGCAGAACATCTTTGCCTTTATTAATTTCGACCGGGAAAATTTCCTCGTCAAATTTTCCCTCAGCCATTGCTTTGGCGGCCCGCATCTGGGATTGATATGCCCATTCGTCATTGTCTTCCCGTGTGAAGCCGAACTCATCGGAAGTTTCCGAACCGTGAATAGCCATGTGCCGGTTGTAGAAGGCATCCCACAGACCGTCATAGACCATCAGGTCAACCAGTTTACCGTTGGGCAGGCCCATGCGCTCACCAAATCTGTGATCAGGCAGGGAGTAAGGGCAGTTGCTCATGCTTTCCTGGCCGCCTGCGATTACTATTTCGGCTCTGCCGAGCTGGATAGCCTGCACCGCCAGGTCCAGGGTTTTGATTCCGGAAGAACATACCTTGTTGATGGTGATGGAAGGCACCGATTCCGGTAGCCCAGCCAATATCGTCGCCTGCCTGCCTGGAATCTGGCCGCATCCGGCCGGTACTACCTGACCCATATAGACATAATCGACATCTTCGGGTTTGACTTTGTCAGCTACCCGGCGCAGACATTCCTTGATAGCAAGAGCACCAAGTTGGGGTGCATCGTATTCTTTCAGCTTACCACCCATCACGCCATAAGGAGTGCGGCAGGCGGCTACGCATACTACTTCGCGGAAGTTCTTATATACGTTCTTAATTATTCTGCCCATACCCTGATAATCAGGTTTTCTCTCACCGAATCCGGTTACCGCAATCTTCTTGGGGTAATCCGCGCGTTTCATATCCAGCTTCTGTACAAAATCTGACATTTTACCGAGCCTCCTCATTTTTAATAAGATGTTGCGTCTCTATCTAAGGACGAGTTCTCTACTGCACGAACCCGACCAGCCACATATCTGCCTGAGAATAGATTAATCACCTCCTTTAACATAAAAAAACCCGACAGATTATATATCTGGCGGGGCTCAACGGCTCTCTGAAACAGATTGTGGTGGTCTATGCAGTTTTTAAGCTAGCGAGCAGATCAGGTTGCCTACCTGGGTGAAGCTCTAAAGGGGACGACCCTGGGTCTGTCCAGCGCATCAAGATTTGAGGCTGAACCGAAAATCATATGCTGAATCTGCGTGCCGGAAGTGAGCAGATGATTGCGCATACCACACCGGGAGCATTTGATCTCAAGTTCCTGGCACCCGTTGAACCTGGCTAAAAGCCGGTTGCACTTCTTGCATCTGAATTCTATCATTTTACGCCTCCCCCCATTGGTTATTATTCCGCTGCCACTACTCTCGCTTAATTAATAAGCAAGAAACATGCCATAATCGCCAGATGCTTCTGCAAGCCGTCAGGCGGGCTAAGGCGCCAATTAGAGAAAGTGTAAATAATCACAAGCGTTCCATTTATGGAACAAAGCCGATGAGTTTGCGGTTGGAAAAACTGGACTGGATGCAGGTTGCTGTGGGAAGGTTGTGCTCAAGAGATATTGAAAATTCGGGCAGAAGAGGCTGACAACGATTCCTGACCGTAGCAAGAGCAGATATTAATAAATACAACGAAGTGGCTATTCGCTTTCCCGACACCTATAAATAGGCGATAAAAACGCTGTTCCAATATCGGAACAGCGTGGTGCGAAAAGGAAACAGCATGGGGTCAGTGGTTTTCTGCACTATTGCCGCCGGATATTCCGTACTTGGCAGCTTTCCTGACAATGGTAGAGGCAGCTACATCCAACTGCTTGGCGATCTGGCGGGTAGTTCGGTATTGAGCATAGGCTTTCTCCAGGATCTGTTTTTCCACAGTCTCGACTGCTGACTGCAGGGGGATAATCCCGGAAACATAAATCTCGGGCTGTTTGTCCAGCAAAGTTTCACACAGGTAGGGAGGGAGATCCTCGCGCATAATGGTATCATGAGTCGATATTACCATTATCCTTTCGATTAAATTTTCTAGTTCTCGAACATTGCCCGGCCAGTCATAAGCCATGAAAAGCTCAATGACCTCAGGTGCCATGCTCTTGCTGAGTTTGTGCTTGCGGTTAAACATCTGCACGAAATGACTGATGAGAGCTGGGATGTCTTCTTTGCGCTGTCGCAGAGGAGGCACATGGACCGGCACTACATTGAGCCGGTAATAGAGGTCCTCCCGGAACAGCTTCTGTTCAACCATCTCCAGCAGGCTGCGGTTGGTGCCGGTTATGATCCGCACATCGACCGGGATGGATTTACTGCCCCCCACCTTGGTGATCTCCTTGTTCTGCAGCACTCTGAGCAGCTTGACCTGCAGATTCAGGGAGAGGTCCCCGATTTCATCCAGGAAAATGGTTCCCCCTGTGGCCAGTTCAAAATACCCCAGTTTACCTTCTCGCTTGGCGCCGGTGAAAGCACCGTATTCATAACCAAAAAGCTCGGATTCCAGGAGATTTTCTGGTATAGCACCGCAGTTTACCTTTATATAGGAACCATCCTTGCGGTTGCTGTTGTTATGGATGGCCTCAGCGATCAGTTCTTTGCCAGTGCCGGATTCCCCGGTGATCAGAATGGTGGAATCAAACTGGGACAAGCGGATCACCGAAGCCAACAGATCTTTCATTATCATGGAATTGCATACTATCTTGTTGGAACCCGAGTATTGCAGGCGCAAGGTGCGCAACTGATTCTCGTAATGCTGGCTTAAGCTTTCCACTTTCTCCAGTTTTTCCTTCAGCATATTAAGTTCGGTTATGTCGCGGACATTGCAGACCACGCGGAAAATGTTGCCGGCTTCATCGTAGACCGGGTTTCCAGTTGCCAGGGTGATCTTGCCGGTGCGCATCTCCTGGCTGATGGTGACTGGCTCTCTTCTTTTGAGGACCAGGTTGGTGACTGATTCGGAGACTATTCCTTCCCCCTCGATTTCGCGGACGTTTTTGCCGATGAACTCACTGGCGCTCATGCCGGTGATGCGTTCATAAGCCCGGTTGAGGCGCAGGGTCTGACCGGCGCCATCGGTGATGTACAGGCCGTCAAAAGAGGAGTCGATGATAGCATCGAGTTCTTTTGTCAATTCCTTGAAACGTTCCAGTTCTCGTGACACGCTTTCCAGTTCCGATATGTCCAGGAGCACTGCTACGGCCCCCACCACCTGCCCGTCTTTTATTATCGGGGAGCGGTTGGAAAGGAAATAATGATCATTAAGGTACACTTTCTTCAGGGGTTCTACCACTCCCCGCTTGATCACTTCCATCAGGTCGCTGGTGGGGAGGACTTCCTGGATGCTGCGGCCGATGACCTCCTCTGCCCTATGACCAAGTAGCCTCTCGGCGGAGTGGTTCCAGACTTTGATTACGCCCTTGGCATCTATGGACACAATGGTGTTGTGGGCTGAGTTGATTATGGCATCCAGCTCTAGGGATATGTTTTGGTAGGAATTGAAAAAGGCTTTGGCTATATCACCACGAGTCACCATACCTACCACCTTGCCCTCTTCGTCGACTATAGGCAGGCGGGGGATGAGGGGATTTACCACCTCTCCGAATTCGCCGTCGGCAGATCCGGTCAGGATATTAGTGCTCATTAGTTCTCCCACTTTGGTTTCCATATCCAAACCGGTTTTTATAGCCCGGAAAATGTGGGTTTTGGTGAAAAGACCCATCAGTTTGCCGTTTTCATCGACTACCGGTGCACCGTCAAACTGGTTGTCCAGGAATGACACCGCGGCTTCGAAAACCGTCTGGTCAACTGTAAAACAAATAGGATTTGGGGTCATCATTTGTTTTAGTAACACTCGTTTCACCACCTTGCTCTCAATTTAGCATAAATAACCGTTGGTTGCATGCAATTTTGGCGGGGAAAAACTGCTCCCCGGAGTAACTGGACTGCTTGACCTAGCTGCCAAAGCCACTACACAGCAACAAATATTACCATCTGGGGCAGGTAAATTGGGTTATAATTAGATTGGACCTGGGACCGGCCGGAAAGGCATGTCTGGATTTCCCAGCCGCCTATAGCGTTAAATTCAAGGGGAGGAGAGGAAATATGAATCGCTTGATCAAAGCACTGGTGGAAGTGGGGGAAGGACTTTCCAGAGCGGTCTTCCGCTTTCCGCTGACCGTGTTCTGCCTCATCTGTGCTACGGCTCTGGTCTGTTATACGATTTCGCTGCACAAAGATCCTGAGCTCATCATATTCAAACTCATGTTCACCTCCCTACTGGGGGCATTTATCGGCGTCGCCGCCCAGTTCGCCTGCGAGAGATTTAAGCGCCTGGCTGACATGCGGATAGGGGTTTACGCCTTTGCCGCCCTGCTGATCCTCGGGTACTTCATGATAGTCCGGCCCGCACCCGCCATTGATTTCGGAGTCGGTGCCCGCACCTCAGTGGCAATATTTGCCATGTTCTGCGCCTTCATCTGGTTGCCATCCTATGGTGAGAAATTTGATTTCAATAGTGTGGCTCTGGTGCATTTCAAGTCTTTTTTCACCGCTGTCCTCTATGCAGGCGTATTGTCGGCCGGATTGTCATCGATAATAGCAGCTATTAACTTCCTCCTCTTCAGGATCAACAGCGATTGGTACGGTTATACCAACGCGGTGGTCTGGATATTGTTCGCTACCATCTATTATCTGTCCCTCTTGCCCAATTTCAATTCGGATGCGGAGGAGGACCGGGCTTATGCCCAGGAAGCCAGCCATTACCCGCGATTCCTGGATATCCTGGTGTCATACATCGCAATTCCACTGGTAGCCGCCTACACACTAGTACTACTAGTCTATTTCATCAAAATCGGCGTAACCAGGACCTGGCCGGTAGGCCAGATAGGCCCCATGGTTCTATGGTATTCATCAGTCGGGGCGATCATATACATCCTGGCCAGTCGGCTGCAGAACCGGTTTGCGGTTCTTTACCAGCAAATCTTCCCCAAAGTGCTTGTCCCCATAGTGATAATGCAGCTGATCTCGGTCTATATCCGTATCAATGCCTACGGCTTCACGGAGGGACGTTATTACGTGGCTTTATTTGGATTGTTCTCAGTCCTGTGCGGGGTGGTGTTTTCCTTAAAGCCGGTAACCAAAAACGGGCTCTATGCAGTCGTAGCTGCAATTATAGCCATAATATCCGTCATCCCACCGGTGGACGC
>JAAZOA010000153.1 GCA_012798055.1 Syntrophomonadaceae bacterium
CAATCAGCCAGCACCGGGGCCGTATTCAGGATATAGGCCTCCAAGAGCACCACAAGCGGCGGGCCATCACAAGCCCGTCGTTCTATTTAAGACCAGGCCCAGGGCGGTCCAAGCGCCAGCGACAGAAAGCAGTGCCGCCAAAGGTAAAAAATCTGCTCTACTAATGAATAAACGAGCATTATGGTATAAAATAAAAAAATACCATTCGTTTTTCCCTTCTAAATAAAGTATCCCGCTGAAATACATTCAGCTTTTTACCAGCAAACAATTTTACCGGAGGTGATGGGTGTGAAATTAAAAGGAGCCGACATTTTAATGCACTGCCTGCAGAAGGAAGGTGTAGAGGTCGTATTTGGTTATCCAGGGGGAGCAGTCCTGCCTATTTACGACGCCCTCTATGATTCACCAATCAAACATATCCTGGTGCGGCACGAACAGGGGGCCGCCCATGCGGCAGACGGCTATGCCCGGGCATCCGGTAAAGTCGGGGTCTGTATCGCCACCTCAGGTCCTGGGGCAACCAATCTGGTCACCGGGATCGCCACAGCCTATATGGATTCCATTCCCATGGTATGCTTGACTGGCCAGGTTGCCAGCGGCCTTATCGGCAAGGATGCTTTCCAGGAAGCCGATATTACAGGTATAACCCTGCCGATCACCAAGCATAATTACCAACTGGAGCGCACTGAAGACCTGGCCCGGGTGATCAAGGAAGCTTTTTATATTGCCAGGACCAACCGGCCGGGCCCGGTGGTGGTTGACCTGCCCAAGGATCTGATGGCCAAGGTCATCGATTTTGTCGATGATGACGAACCTGTCAATATCCGGGGTTACAGGGTCCTGAAAGGCGTCAACGCAGGCCAGATAATCTCCGCCGCCGAAATGATCAACCAGGCCCAAAAACCGGTCATTTACGCCGGAGGAGGAGTGATAGCGGCGAACGGCGCCGACGAGTTGAAGGAACTGGCGGAAAAAGCCAGGATCCCAGTCACTACCACCCTGATGGGTATGGGCGCATTCCCGGGCACCAACTACCTCTCCCTGGGCATGCTGGGTATGCATGGCACCCGCTATGCCAACTATGCCATCGGCGAATGCGATGTCCTCATCGCCGTGGGGGTGCGTTTTGATGACCGGGTGACCGGCAAGCTGGAGACTTTTGCCCCCAATGCCAAAGTGATCCACATCGACATAGATGCCGCCGAGATCGGCAAGAACAAAGAGGTAGACATCCCCATCGTGGGAGACGTGAAAGAGGCCCTGCAGGCCCTGCTGCCGCGGATAGAAGCCCGGGAAGAACTAGGGGAATGGCATGAAATGATCGCCCGCTGGAAGGATGAGGCCCCCCTTCGCTATGGGTCTCCCAGCCAGGGCAGGATAATGCCCCAGCATATTATTGAAAAACTGTTCGATATCACCAAAGGTGAGGCTATCATCACCACCGAAGTCGGCCAGAATCAGATGTGGGCCTGCCAATGGTATTTGTACAAACATCCCCGCTCCTTCATCAGTTCGGGCGGATTAGGTACCATGGGTTACGGATTCCCGGCTGCGATCGGCGCTAAACTGGCCTGCCCCGATAAAAAGGTGATAGATATCGCCGGGGATGGCAGTATTCAGATGAATATCCAGGAATTGGGAACTGCTGTTCAGTACAAGATCCCGATCGTTATCTGCATACTCAACAATCAGTATCTGGGCATGGTCCGACAGTGGCAGGAACTGTTCCACGAAGGGCGTTATTCCTATACCGACATGAGTCACCAGCCTGATTTCGTCAAGCTGGCTGAAGCTTACGGAGCCATAGGCATGAGGATCGACCGGACGGAGGATGTGGAGAAGGCCTTGCTGGAAGCTCTGGAAGTGACCGACCGCCCAGTAATTATCGATTTCCAGGTGGAAAGAGAAGCCGGAGTGTATCCGATGGTGCCCCCCGGTGAATCGCTGCTGAATATGCTGGGAGGTGATGAGCTTGAATAAACACACCCTATCAGTAACGGTAGAAAATCGGCCCGGAGTCCTAACCCGGGTAGCCACCCTGTTTAGGCGGCGGGGATACAACATCGACAGCTTGACGGTAGGAACCACCGAGAATCCCAGTATCTCGCGGATGACTATCGTGGTCCAGGGTGATGATGCAGTAATCGAACAGGTCAGCAAACAGCTGTACAAGCTGGTAGATGTTATCAAGGTAGTCGATATCACCCAGGAAGGCACCGTGGATCGGGAACTGGTCCTGATCAAGGTGAAAGCCGACAGCAATGTGCGGGCGGAAATTGTTCAGATCGTCGATATTTTCAGGGCCCGTATCGTGGATATCGGCAGGAATACCTTGATCATAGAGGCTACCGGCGATCAGCGCAAGATCGATGCCCTGGAGGATTCTTTCCGTCCCTTCGGCATAGTTGAGCTGGTGCGGACCGGCAAGGTGGCCATGGTGCGGGGCAGCAAGTGATTTCCAGCGGTTGCATTACGAAAAAATATAAGGAGGGATACAAAAATGGCGAAGATGTACTATGATGCTGATGCTAATTTGGATCTATTGAAGGGTAAGACTGTTGCGGTGATGGGATTTGGTTCCCAGGGCCATGCTCAAGCTCAGAACCTGCATGAGAGCGGAGTCAAAGTGGTCGTCGGACTGAGGAAACCCGCAGACGATTTCACCCAGCAGGAATGGGACAAAGTAATTGCTGCTGGCATTACTCCAATGACTGTAGCTGAAGCGGCTGCTGCAGCCGATATCATCCAGATCCTGCTCCCCGATGAGATCCAGGCTCGCGTGTACCGGGAAGAGATCATGCCCAACCTGCAGAAAGGCAACGCCCTGGGATTCTCGCATGGCTTCAATATTCATTTTGGCCAGATCGTTCCCCCTGATTTTATCGATGTTTTCATGATCGCCCCCAAGAGCCCGGGGCATCTGGTCCGCAGGATGTACCAAAAAGGTGCCGGGGTGCCGGCTTTGATCGCCATACAGCAGGATTATACCGGTCAAGCCAGGGAACTGGGGCTGGCTTATGCCTGCGGCATTGGCTGCACCCGGGCCGGTGTGATCGAGACCAGTTTCCAGGAAGAGACTGAGACCGACCTCTTCGGCGAGCAGTGCGTGCTGTGCGGCGGGGTAACGGAACTGGTCAAAGCAGGATTCGAGACCCTGGTGGATGCCGGTTACCAGCCCGAAATCGCCTATTTTGAATGCATGCATGAGCTGAAACTTATCGTCGACCTCATGTACGAAGG
>JAAZOA010000154.1 GCA_012798055.1 Syntrophomonadaceae bacterium
ATGCGGCGGCGAGGCTGAAGCCGGGGATGATCTGAGCGAAGTAGCATATTTCAGCCTGAATGAAATTCCTCCCTTGGCGTTTCCTACCGACCATACTGTCCTGAAGCTTCTCTATTCTCACTTCCACGGTCCGCTTTCCCGGAGGGAGGGTTAATTGTCCAATCCGGCCTCAATCGGCTGAGTCCGCTGTTATTGCTGGATACCCCAGAAAACGAAATATCCTCCCAGACCCAGCAGAAATACTCCGCAAACCACCAGGATGAAGTTATAGACATTTTGGCTCATGAATTTTCGGCCACCGCTCACTGCCAGGGAGACCAGTGAATACCAGGCAAGATCGGAGCTGATATGTCCGCCTAAAAATGCCAGGAGGCCTGCGGTACCGTTCTGCATAGCCAGGGTGATATAACTAAGTCCTACTGTGGCCCACCACAGGTGCCAGAGGGGATTGGCAAAACTCACCGTCAATCCCGCCACCACTGGATGAATACTCTTAGCCCCGGCTGCTGATACCTGGAGTTCGGCTAGGGAAATCCGGCTTTTCCAAGCATCCCCAACCATAGAAAATCCAAGGTAAATGAGAAAAGCTCCGCCTAATAACGCTATTATCATGGTGACTTCGCTTCGGACCAAGTAGACAGCCAGCCCGGCCACCAGGGCTAAAATCAGGGCTATTTCCAGCAGGGCATGTCCCAGCACCATCAGGGGCCCAGTCCAAAATCCTCGCCGCATGCCGAGGGCTATGGCGGTAGTCAGGAAAGGTCCCGGCAGCATGGCGCCCGAAAGCCCAACGATAAATGCTGTTGCGAACAAAGCCGTGACCGACAACTGTCTCAGGTCCTCCTTTTCCCATCAGTAAGGCAATAGCCGCCTTGCAGGTAATGCTAATTATCCTACAGAGGCGGCATATTTGCAATCTCGTACTGTCAGACCTGTAGCGGCGGCTGGATTAACTTGGCTTAGCCGTGGATCAGGCGAGGTAGACAGCGGGTACACACCCACCTGGACTCACCCCGATGTTTTATGGGCAGGATGTAGGCTTCATCTTCACTATTATGGCAGAATGAGCATTGCTGAGGAATATAGGTTTTAATCTGCCCGGCCTGTTGTTCCAGGACCGCTGCTTCTGAAAAATCCGGTGCTTCTTTTATCTCCAGAGTAAGTGCACCCAGGGGGCAGACCCCCAGGCAGAATCCCGCCCCATCGCACAGTTCTTCCTTCACAACCCTGGCCTTCCCGTCCACAATTGCCAGGGCTCCTTCAGCGCAAGGCGCGATACAGGCACCGCAGCCATTGCAAAGCTCTTCATTTATTTTGATGACACTGCGCAGCGCCATATTCTCAATCCACCTTCCCAGGCTGAATTATATGCTGAATACTAGGCCTAGCCGAATTTACTGTGCTCACTTGATCAAGACTTGATCATGATCAGGAGCATCTTGAATTTTTCGATGGCCGCCAAGGCATGGGGCTGGTTGGCAGGCATGATGATTATCTCGCCTGCTGACACCAGATGCGGCTGCCCGGAAATCCTTATCTCAGCCTTCCCATCCATAACTACCACCATTGCATCAAAGGGAGCACTATGCTCGCTAAGACCCTGCCCCTGAGCAAAGGCAAATAAAGTTACGGTTCCGGTAGGCTGCTGAATAAGGGTCTTGCTCACTACCGCTCCGTCCTGGTAATCGATCAGAGCAGCTGTATTCAGGGTCTTGGCCAGGTATTGTTCATTCAAGCGTATCTTGTCCTGCCCCATCTTACCAACTCCTTTAAGTCATTTAGCCAACGATCGCTGCCAGGTCTGCGTCTACTGTACCTATCGGCTTTATGGCGAACTTGTCAACTAGCACCTGCAGCACATTGGGTGATACGAAGGCCGGAAGGCTGGGACCCAAGCGTATATTGGTTATCCCCAAATAGAGGAGAGTCAGTAGGATAGATACCGCCTTCTGCTCATACCAAGATAGGACCATGGAGAGCGGCAGGTCATTTACCCCGCACTCAAAAGCATCGGCCAAAGCCACTGCTATCTGGATAGCAGAATAGGCGTCATTGCATTGGCCGATATCCAAAAGCCTGGGAATGCCGCCGATGTCACCAAGTTTGCGGTCGAAGAAACGGAACTTACCGCAGGCCAGGGTCAAAACGACCGTGTCCGCTGGCAACCGGTCCACCAGCTCAGTGTAATAGTTACGGCCGGATTTGGCTCCATCACATCCTCCAACCAGGACGAACCGTTTAATGGCTCCGCTCTTAACAGCCGCGATAACCTGATCAGCTACTCCCAGGACCGCCTGGCGGGCAAACCCCGTCAGAACCGTATCTTTGTCCTCTGTATCGGCAAAGCCAAGCATTTCCAGAGCTTTAGCGATTACCGGCCCGAACTGGCCGGATTTGACGTGGGGCACACCCGGCCACCCTACAGCACCAGTGGTGAATATGCTGGCTTTGTAACTCTCAGCCGGTTCCTGGATGCAATTGGTGGTCATCAGGATGGGACCAGGGAAGGCCGCAAATTCTTTCTTCTGGTTCTGCCAGGCGGTACCATAATGTCCGGCCAAGTGTTTATACTTCTTAAGTGCCGGGTATCCATGGGCAGGCAGCATTTCCCCGTGGGTATAGACATTGATCCCCATCCCCTCGGTCTGTTCCAAAAGGTGCTTGAGGTCGAGCAGATCATGACCGGAGACCAGGATGGCTTTGCCTGCTGTCGGTCCAAGTTTTACCGGAGTCGGCTCAGGATGCCCGAAAGTATTGGTATTGCCCGCATCCAGAATTTCCATGGCCCGCAGATTCATTTCCCCGCATTTAAGAACCAATCCAAGCCAGGCCTCCATAGACTGAGCCGGTCCGATCAGACTGGCCATGGCCTCCTGGATGAAGTTGTACACGGATTGATCTTCCTGTCCCAATAATGCAGCGTGGTAAGCATAGGCTGCCACTCCTCTGACTCCGTAGAGCAGGATTTCCTGCAGGGAACGCAGATCGTCATTGGGCTCTTTACTGCCTGGAAATCCTAACTCTTCACCCTGTTTGACCAATCCAGCCAAATCCTGGGCCAGCTCAACCTGCAGCGCAACATCCAATCCCGCCCTGGAACCCAGTTCCCGTGCCAGTCGTTCGCCTTCACGAATATAATGTTCCGTTGCCACAGGATCGAAATTCACGTTGGTCAAAGTTGCGAAAAGGGCCGTGCACAAGAACCGGTTAACCTCCGCATCCACAATGCCCTTCTGACCAACCTGCAGGGCTACATCTGACAATTGGCTCACCTCATAGGTCAACAGGTCCAATAAAGCTGCCTGTTCCGGCTTTTTCCCACATACCCCCACAACAGTACAAGCCACCCCTTTTGATGTCTGTTCACACTGGTTACAGAACATTTTTCTACCTCTTTCTGATATTTTCATTAGATAAAATAGATTATGTTTATCTACTATAGAGCAAACAAAATTCGGTTACTTCTTCGCTTCCTCTTCTGCGGCCACAATATCGGCCAGGGTCTTTTTTCGCAATTCCCTCAGCATGGCGGCCTGAGCACTTGCCAAAACGCTGCGCACTTGGCAGG
>JAAZOA010000155.1 GCA_012798055.1 Syntrophomonadaceae bacterium
TAGGTTTCAAGTTGTCAGGGGGACGGGGTTGTTGACACCGCGGTGTCAACAACCCCGTCCCCCTGACAACTTGAAACCTATAGAAGCTCGCCGGGCGACCAAACGGTCGCCCTTATATCTGGATTATACTGTCCTGGCGGTTGTGGTATGATAATAAAGAAAAAAGAGTGCACCAGTCAGACGAGTTAAGGAAGGTAAACGCCATGGTGAAAAATATGCTGCACAGACTCAATCCCCAGCAACTGGATGCGGTTCTCCATATCGATGGTCCCTGTATGGTCCTGGCCGGTGCCGGCAGCGGCAAGACCAGGGTTCTGACCAGTCGCATCGGTTATCTGCTGGATAATGGAGTAGCCCCGGATTCAATACTGGCCATTACCTTTACCAATAAGGCCGCCCAGGAGATGAGGGCCAGGGTTGCCCAGCTGATTCCCGATTACAGCGGACGGTGGATACAAACCTTCCATGCTGCCTGTTACAGGATATTACGCATGGACATAGACCGCCTGGGTTATGACCGCAGCTTTGCTATCCTGGATGAAGGGGAAGGCAAGACCCTGATCAAGGAGCTCCTGAAAGAGGAGCAGGACTTCGAGACCAAGCCGGAGGAGTTGCTGTATGCTATCAAGCAGGCCAAAAACAGCTTGCTGGACCCGGCCGCCTATTTCGCCAACTTGTCCAAGCCGCAAGGGGTTCGGGATTATTACTACCGGATCTACCGCAGATACAGCCAGCGGCTCAAGGAATACAATGCGGTCGATTTCGAAGACCTGATCATCCTGTGCATAAAATTGTTCCGGGAGTTCCCGGAGGTGCTGGAGAAATACCAGAACTGGTTCCGGTACATAATGGTGGATGAATTTCAAGACACCAATTATGCCCAATATGTATGGACCAAGCTGCTGGCTGCCAGGCATCGCAACATCTTCATCGTCGGCGATCCCGACCAGTCCATCTACAGCTGGCGGGGGGCTGAACCAGGCAACGTAAAGAAATTCCTGCGCGACTTTCCCGACTGCAAAGTGGTCAAACTGGAGAAAAATTACCGTTCCACCCCGGAGATCATTGCTGCAGCCAATGCCGTCATCGGCAACAATGCTGACCGGGAGGACAAAGAGCTTTTCACCGACAACGGCCAGGGCGAGAAGATCATCTATTTCTGCGCCGGGGACAGTTTCCAGGAAGCCCAGTTTGTGGCCAGCACCATCGCTGACCTGGTGGACCGGGAGGGCCGCAAATATCACTATTGCGCAGTGTTCTACCGTACCCATGCCCAGTCCAGGATCATCGAGGAGGCCCTTTTACGAAAATATATTTCCTATCGCATCATCGGGGCAAGGCGCTTTTATGACCGCAAAGAGGTCCGCGACATCGTGGCTTACCTGAAGTTGGTCTGCAACCGAAATGACCGCCTGAGTTTCAGGCGCATCATCAACACTCCCCGCCGGGGTATCGGGGACAAGACCATCGAAAAGCTGGAAGAGCAGGCCCTGCAGCAAGGGGTGCCTATATTGGAGGTTCTGCCGACAGCAGGATCTATTGCCGGCATAAGCAAAAAGATGGCTGCCATGCTGGAGGATTTTTACGGGATGATAACGTTCTTCGGCAACCTCAATGAATCGGGGGCCAGTGTGCGCGAGGTACTTGACCAGGTTATAGAACTGAGCGGCTACGCGGAAGACCTGAAGAAAAATAACCAGGCTGAAGCCCAGACCCGCATCGAGAATTTGCAGGAACTGGGGTCCCTGGCGGTGGAAGCAGCCCGGGAGGGGATCGAAAACCTGGAGGATTTTCTGGCCCGGATCGCCCTGGTGCAGGATACCGACGAACTTGATCATACCGACGCCGTGGTGTTGATGACCTTCCATGGAGCCAAAGGCCTTGAATTCCCGGCGGTATTCATGACCGGGATGGAGGAAGGGGTATTTCCCTCCTATCGCACCGAGACCATCGCCGACATGGAAGAGGAACGCCGGCTTTGTTATGTGGGGATCACCCGCGCCAAGGAGAGGCTCTACCTGACCAATGCCGTGTCCAGGATGTTATATGGATACGAGCGCAACTATCCTCCCTCGCGGTTTATCCAGGAGATTCCCCCGGAATTGCTGGCTTCTCCCCATGAAAAGAAAAGGGTGGGCGGGCAGTTGTTTGAAGGAGACACAGTCATCCACCGGAAATTCGGAGTAGGGATAGTTCTCAAGCTGACCGAAGATGATTTGGCCATCATCGACTTCGAACGGGCCGGAACCCGCATGCTGCGCCTGGACATGGCCCCCCTGGAGAAGATCGGATAAGGACCCGCAAACCAGGTTACGGCATTAAAATGGGGAGGCTCAGCAATGGAGGAAATTGCCGCCCGGATAGAAAAACTTCGCGACGAGATACGCAAACACGAATACCAGTATTATGTTCTGGACGACCCTTTGATCAGCGACCTGGAGTTCGACCGCCTGATGCAGGATTTGCTGCGCCTGGAAGCCGAACACCCGGAACTGGTGACCCCTGATTCTCCTTCCCAGAGAGTGGGCGGGGCGGCCCGGGAGGGCCTGGCTACGGTGGTGCATCGCATCCCCCTGCTCAGCCTTGACAACGCCTTTTCATTCGATGATTTACGGGCCTTCGAAAAGCGGGTCAGCAAAGCCGGACCATTTGACTATATGGCCGAATTGAAGATCGATGGCGTGTCTATCGCCCTGGTTTACGAGGGAGGCCAGCTGATCAGCGCTGCGACCCGCGGAGATGGCATGTTGGGGGAGGACGTGACTCCCAATGTGCGCACCATAAAGGCCATCCCCCTTAAATTGCGCACTCCACTGCCCCGTTTGGAGGTGCGGGGAGAGATTTTCATGCCCAAGGCCGAGTTTGTCCGCATCAACCAGGAACGGGAGGAGAGAGGGGAAAAGATCTTCGCCAATCCCCGCAATTCCACAGCTGGATCCTTGCGGCAGCTGAATCCAAGTATCACGGCATCCCGGGCACTGGCTGGCTACATGTACGATATCATCCACATAGAGGGCGCCCAGATAAAAAGCCAGGATGAGGCCCTGGCTTTTCTCAGGGA
>JAAZOA010000016.1 GCA_012798055.1 Syntrophomonadaceae bacterium
CAAGCTCTTTCTTTTCAATGTTCTCGGTTTTCTTATCGATCTGTTCTTCTTTTTGCAGGACTCTCCTCTCGACCCGGTCCAGGTCTCTGCGGCGGTCCCTCAGATCCTTCTCGGCCTCCTGCCGGTTCTGGTGAATCTCTTCCTTGGCTTCCAATAATACTTCTTTTTTCTTGGCTTCCGCGCTTTTAATTGCTTCCTCGACGATTCTGGCCGCTTCAGTTTCAGCCAGGCCGAGCTTGCTCTCCGCTATGTTTTTGCGGCCGAAATAACCTGCTATGATTCCAATCAGCATAGCCGCAATCACAAAAATAAATGCTTGAATATTAATTTCTTTCACCTCCTCCATCGGTTAATATTTTAAAAATCTTCTTAATGAAGGCCTAAAAATAAAAGGCCGAGCATCGACTCGGCCAAGAATATCTCACTCTTTTGTTATCCCTCACTGCCGGAATTGCCTGATAAACAATTAAATGGCCATAAGTCCGGTTTTTAAACAAGAACTGGGATAACTGTTACTTACCAATGAAACCCCGCTATGCAGCCTATATTTAATCAAACCTTATGAAGGCATACTGCTCCTTCCAACAGTCATGCTCATCATCAGATCAAGTTAGGGGAAAAAATATATGTCAACATTGTCGGTTGGCTAAGTATTCGAGCAAGACATCCTTTCGAGCCTTACCCAAATTCTAGACAGTTTCCCGGGCAGTGTCAAGCTTGATCTGGTTCAAGCCGGCGTTTATGGCCTCTATCTTCTCCCGGATCCGGTCTGCACACAATTGGTAGATGACTGGATTGTTCTTCAGGAACTCCTTGGCATTTTCACGCCCCTGGCCCATACGTTCACCGTCAAATGAGTACCAGGATCCGCTCTTCTGGATCACATCCATTTCGGTGGCCATATCTAGTACATCGCCTTCCTTGGATATTCCGCTGCCATACATGATATCGAACTCCACGGATTTAAAAGGAGGCGCTACCTTGTTTTTAACTACTTTGACCCGGGTTCGGCTGCCTACCTGCTCTGTACCCTGCTTTATGGCTTCTCCCTTTTTTACCTCCAAGCGCAAGGAGGAGTAAAACTTGAGCGCCCTGCCCCCGGTAGTGGTCTCGGGATTCCCATATACCACCCCTATTTTTTCCCGGATCTGGTTGATAAATATCACTATAGCATTGGATTTGCTGATGTGAGCCGTGAGCTTGCGCAGGGCTTGCGACATTAGCCGCGCCTGCAAACCTACGTGACTGTCCCCCATCTCACCCTCGATCTCTGCTTTGGGGACCAGAGCCGCCACCGAATCTATTACCACCACATCGATGGCGCCGCTGCGAACCAGGGCTTCGGCAATCTCCAAGGCCTGTTCGCCATTATCCGGTTGTGAAACCAGGAGATTATTGATGTCCACCCCCAGGCGCTTTGCGTAAAGGGGGTCAAGGGCATGCTCAGCATCGACGAAAGCAGCCATCCCGCCTTCTTTTTGGGCCTGGGCGATGGCATGCAGGGCTACCGTAGTCTTGCCTGAAGACTCGGGGCCAAATATTTCTATCACCCTCCCGCGGGGAAACCCGCCTACCCCCAGGGCCATATCCAAGGATATGCAACCGGTTGAAATTACAGCCACATTCATGGCATTGTTTTCCCCCAGTTTCATAATGGAGCCTTTCCCGAATTGTTTTTCTATCGACCGGATGGTATTATTGAGAGCCTCAGTCTTTTCCGAATTGATTTCCTTGGGTTCCAAGTCCTCTCCCCCTCAAACATATGTTCGTTTTTTCAAGTATATTATAGGTCACTCTTGACTGTCAATACATTTTTATCCTTTTAAGGTATAACTTTCTATGATTTCATATTCCGGCCCGGCCGAAGTCAGGTTGCTCTGCATCAAATCGAATTTTTCAACCCGGAAGGCAGTCAACTTGGTTTTCGCAGCCGACTCATCGGCGGCTTTTACCAGTTCATTTTTCCCCTTGTCCGACCTGAATCTGCCCAGGGTCAGGTGGAAACTGTGTTTTCCCCCGACTTCGTAGCCAAATTGTTCCAGGTAGGCATCGACTCGCTGGGCCAGGAAACGCGCCTTGTCCAGCTCGCCCTTGATGCCCATCCACAGCACCCGTGGGCGGTTGCGGTTCGGAAAATATCCGACTCCCCCTGCGGAGAGGTTGAAAGCCGGACAGTTCTCTGCTACCAGCCTGAGGTTTTGGCTTATCGAGGGGATATCTTCTTCCGCTACTTCGCCCAGGAATTTCAAGGTCAGGTGGTAGTTCTTGTATTCCACCCACTTGACGTCGGCCCGGCTTATCCCCAGTTCATTCCTGACCATGCGGGCATGCTGCTTGACACTGTCCGGAACCGGTATGGCTATGAATAATCTCATAAAAGAAAATCTCCCCCCTAATTCATCCATTAGATTTAAATTGGATGTTTATTCTCAACAGGTCCAGGGCGGATTTGGCCGACAGGATGCGGATATAGTCACGGCCCAGCCCGAAGCGCAGTTCCCTTATCTCGCACCCCCATGGATGGGCCAGGGCGATATACACCAATCCCACCGGTTTGCCGGGGCTCCCCCCCCCCGGGCCGGCTACCCC
>JAAZOA010000156.1 GCA_012798055.1 Syntrophomonadaceae bacterium
AACCGGTTGGTGGCCTCAACCGGTGGCTATAGTCAAAGGAACCAAGCATGAGCAGGCGGCGAAAGTGTTCGTGGACTGGCTCCTGTCCAAACACGGCATGGAGACCATTGCCAAAGACCGCAATGCCGCAGTAGCCCGGCTGGATGTCGCTCGACCGGAGGGCATAATCGATATCAATACTATCAAGCTCTTTGCCACCGACTTCAAAGCGAATGCGGAAAAAAGAGATGCGGTGCTGGCCGAATGGGCCAAGCGCATGGCGGCCGCCGGCAGATAAATTATAAAGGATAACGGGGAGTCGGAATAGAAATAACATTCTGACTCCCCGTTTATTGTGTATTCCTAGAACTGGACTGGGGGAAATGGGGTAAGGCATGCGGCAACACCAGACTCTACTGTTCAAAATCTTTTACTTTCTCCTATCCGCCACTATCCTCTATTTCATCGTGGCCCCGGTGGTCAGCGTATTCGTTTATGGCTTGACTTCGACTGGCGGTCTTGGTCTTTCCGAACAGATATTGCCACGGGTTTGGCGACATATGCAGAACAGCCTTTTGGTCGGCGGCACCGTCACCTTATTTTCCACCGCTTTCGGGCTTTTTGCTTCCCTGGCCTTGTGGCGCATCCGCTTTGCCGGACGTGGCCTGATGCGGATCTTGGTGCTCATGCCCCTAATAAGCCCACCCTTTGTAGGCAGTGTAGCCTTCATCATGCTGTTCGGCAAAAGGGGACTCATCACCCACACTCTACTGGGCTTCGAAGTCAGTCCTTACGGATTTTACGGCATCGTTACCATGCAGACCATCGGTCTGGCCACTTTGGCCTACCTGGTCATTTCCAGCGCCATCCGCAAAACCGATATCACCCACGAGGAGGCGGCCCGCAGCCTGGGAGCCAGTGAGGGTGAAATTTTCCATACCATAACCCTGCCCTTGATGGTGCCAGAGATAACCGTGGCGGCCATGCTGGTATTTTTAGCCTCCTTATCCGACTTCAGCACGCCCATCATTATCGGCGGGGGCTTTCAGACCCTGGCCTCCGATTTGTACATCCAGATCAACGGCCTCTATAATATGAGGACTGCCTCCATATCCGGCATGTTTCTCCTCTTGCCCTGTGCGGTCGCCTTTTTCATCCAGCGCTATTACTCCGGTAAAAATCCAGTTTACAGTCAGGCGGTGTCGGCCGAGGTAATCGAGTACCAGCGGGTGAGCCGGGGGGTCAAGACAGCCCTCATTGGCGTAACCGGCCTGTTCATTACGTTTGTGCTGTTGCAGTATTCCTTCATCATGATTGGCGCATTCACCGAGCGCTGGGGTTACGATTACAGCTTCACCCTGCGGCATCTCCAGACCATCCTCACCAAGGAGAGCGCCCCCTTCCTCAATACTATCAAGTTAGCTATTCCGGTGGGTATTATTTCATCTCTGCTGGGTGTCTTGCTGGCCTATATAATTAAATCCAAGCACTACCTCATGGCCAGGCAGATCGACTTCCTGGCCACCCTGCCCGCGGCTATCCCCGGCATTCTGTTAGGTATCGGTTACCTGGTCACCTTCAAGTACCCGCTCCTGGGTGTGGGCCGCTTCTATTTAACCGAACTTGACCCTATAATACTGCTCGGAACCGGAATTATAATCTATCTCATCTGCATCTATCGTTACCTGTATGTCGGCATGAAAGCCGGTTATGCCCTGATGGTGCATCTAAATCCCAACCTGGAGATGGCGGCCATGAACTTGGGAGCCGGAGAAAGGCGGGTGTTTTTCGACATAATATTCCCCTTGCTCAGACCGGCTTTCAGTGCCGCGTTTCTGAAAAATTTCACCTCAGCCATGACTACCCTGGGAGCGATTATATTTTTGCTGCTGCCCAAAAACAAGGTAGCGGTGCAGCAGATCTTCACTATCATGACCAGTAGCGAAATCGGGGCAGCGGCGATGATGGCTCTGATGCTATCGCTGCTGTCCCTCCTATTATTGGCTTTGTTCCAATTATTGCTCAATTTCAAGGTACTGACTGAATACACGCAGGAGGTAAGACAATGGGTATCGAACTCAAGGCAGTCAACCAAAAATACGGGGGTTTGAAGGTTCTCCATGATATCAACCTGGCCATCGCCGAGGGAGAAATGATAGCCCTGGTAGGCCCCTCCGGTTGTGGCAAGACCACCCTGCTCAAGACCATCGCCGGGCTCTTGCCCTTAAGCCAGGGCCAGATCTGGCTAAAAGGCAAAGACATCAGCCATTTGCCGGCCCAGGACCGAAATGCAGTCATGGTTTTCCAGAATTACGCTCTGTTTCCGCATATGACTGTAGCAGAAAATATATCCTACGGGCTGAAAATCCGGAGAGTTGACAAAGCCCAGCGCCAGGCTCGGGTCCAGGAAATAATCGCTAAAACCGAACTGCTGGGC
>JAAZOA010000157.1 GCA_012798055.1 Syntrophomonadaceae bacterium
CAGAGGCGACGGGGTAACTGATGATACCAGCGCCATTCAGAGCGCGATAAATTATGCCCAGAGCAAGGGCGGAACCGTGTACTTCCCGGATGGGACCTACATGATCAACGTGAATACGGGTCTCCTGATAACCAGCAGTGTTAAATTAGTCCTCTCGTCCAATGCAACTCTTCAAGCCAAAACCACCAGCAGTGGTACTTACTATATCATCAGGCTGTGGAATGCAAGAAACGTAGAGATCACCGGGGGTAAAATAGTGGGTGACCGCCTGACCCATATCGGCACTAGCGGCCAATGGGGACATGGAATCTACGTGGAAGGCAGCAACAGCGTCTGGATTCATGATATTGCCGTATCAAACTGCTGGGGAGACGGAATCTACATCGGCAGCACCGATAACCAGTGGTACTGTGAGGACGTGACGGTGGAGAATTTCACCGTAGATAATGTACGCCGCAGCGGCATCTCCATTATCAGCGGCCGGAATATAACCATTCGCAATGGGGTTATTTCCAACACTAATAACGACCAGGGGCTTGAACCTCAGGCGGGTATAAACATGGAGCCCAATACTTCCAGCGAGTTCCTGCAGAATATCGTGATCGCCAATATGCAGACCAAGTACTGCAAGGGATTCGGCATAGACAGCTACTGGGCCAATTGTTACGGATCGCCCTACACCTTCAGCCTGACGGTAACCAATTACAAGGATACCGGCAGCAGCCTGGGAGGTCTGAGGATGGACAACCTCAATTACTATCTGGCGCACCCGTCACTCATCAAGCTGGTGCTGACCATCAACTAGAAACAGCCAAGAATAATCAACAGTTAAAAAAAAAATGGGGCATCCGGACTATAATCCGAATGCCCCTCTTTTCTTTTTGTCGACTTTCTGCACGGGGTTGTATTTGGACGCTTTACCCCGTTGGAGTGAATAGCGTAACCGACCAAAATGGTCGGTTTTTGTATTTTGAAAGGAGGTGGGCGTGACATCGATGCACTGGCCGTTGGCTTTATAGTAGTGGCAATGAGCCTGTGCCTGGTGGTGCCGCTGGCGTTGGCGCCACCGCCGCCGAATACCATGGTGCTCAGCGATTACAGCACGATTTCCATGGAGTTTGTAAGTCGGAGTGCAGCCTGGAACAGCGGATTTGGCCTTACCGGTCCGACCAGCACCGGTGTTTTAGGCTATAGTGGTTCAGCGACTCCAGGAACATCCTATTTGATAGGGACCTATCCGGCTGGAACAGAGATTATTGCTTTCATCAGTGGGGCCGAATACGGCACCTGGAACAGTAAAAACATTGCACATGTTAGGGTCATCGTAGAATCGGCGCAGACTTGGCGGGTGGAATTTGAAGACATGACAGGCGGGGACAACGATTTTAACGATGTCATACTGAGAATCACCGGTGAACCTCAGCCTCCTGTAGATGTGGGAATCGACATCAAGCCCTTCAGCTGTCCGAACGCCATCAACCTGGGCAACAAGGGGATTCTGCCGGTCGCGATCTTTGGCTACCCTGGAGTCCTTGATGTAATGGATATCGATCCTGCCACCGTGGAGCTTGGTGGAGTCTCGCTGGCCGTCAAGAAAAATGGCAATTTGTTCTTCGCCTATGAAGACCACAATGGCGATGGCATCGAGGACATGATCTGCCATTTCAGCATGCCCGAATTGACTGGAGGCACACCTCCGGCTTTGGACGCTGACACCGACTTATTGATATTGACCGCGGAATTGTATGACGGAACACCTATAAGCGGGGAAGACACTCCCTGGGTAGTGCCAATTCCCTGATAAGCAATCCGCGCAGTGAAATAAGCCAAGACATACAAGAAAAAGGGACGGCATTGACCGTCCCTTTTAAGTGCATTTTAGATAGGTGCCTAGATGGATGAATTCGTCAAGATTGCCGAGCAGCACCGCACAGGCGATAATAAATTTTCGCCCTCGCTCCAGAGTCTTGCGC
Source organism: Syntrophomonadaceae bacterium (assembly GCA_012798055.1). GTDB lineage: Bacteria > Bacillota > Syntrophomonadia > Syntrophomonadales > Syntrophomonadaceae > PHAA01. The sequence goes on from JAAZOA010000157.1 coordinate 1,974, forward strand.
TTTACCCCACAAGCTTTTTCCAACTCGTTCAAGGGCAACTGTTTTTTGTGGGTGAGGATCTTCCACAGTTCATCGGTCTGGGTGATCTTGCGGGCCACCTGGAACAATGTTTCCCGGTAATCCTGGTGCTTGGGCGAAACCGCTATCAGGTCCTCGAAACCTATGGAAAACAGGGACAGCATCTCTTCGTAGCGTTCCAATTCCTCACGGCGTTCGTGTTCGATAACCTGGTTCAGGTACTCTTCCCGGGCGGCCTGACCCTCGAAATAGGTATTCAGGGTTTCATCGTCCAGCTGGACCACGTTCTGGTGCTGCACCTGTTGGCGTACATAATCCTTGAGCCGGTTGCCGATTACTACTCGACAGTAGGATAAGAAGTTGGTCTGTCTGCCAGGATCATAAGTTGCGACCGCTGAGTTGAATGCCATCAGGCTGATGCTCAGCTCATCATCGTGCCCCCATTCCAGCATCCGTTTACAGAACTGTACTGTGGTCTTCATGATGAACGGTCTATAATCTTCGATTAATTTTTCAAGTGCGGTCTGGTCCCCAGCTTTTATTTCACTGATGTAATTCAAAATTACCGGTTCGGCGACTAATTCCATGATAAAGATACTCCTAAAACCTGTGGCCAATGATCATTACGGGTTCCCCGCTTATATAATACGCCGGACCTGCAAAATTTGAGGGGGTACCCATCACCCCCACAAAAATTATGACGGGACCGTATTCTATGGTCAAACCCGAAAAAGGAGGTAGTCAGACGTTTTTGCCATTGCAGGCAGCAGGGCCGTCTTAACCCGGCGGGCCCTCCCAATAACTTTTTATTTTGAAAGGGGAGTACAGTTTTTTGATTCGTAAAAATCGTATTGGAATTCTAGCAATTGTTTTGATTTCGTGTCTGATGCTGCAGTTGGCGCCGGCCGCAGCAATGGCTCACCCATGGAGCAGGAGAACCACACCCACTACGACCGGTAGTGCCACGACCACCACGACAACAGCTGCCGCAGCTACCGACGCCCAGCAGGTATCCGCTGCCCAGGCGGCCCTGGCGGCTTTGCGTAACCTCAGGCCTTTCGAAGGTACTGACTCCAACGTAGTCGCAATGGCCCAGGCTGTGGTCAATAAGGCTTCCACCGGAGTAACTGTGACTTTGGCAAGCACTGCCAACTCTCAGGTTTCAGCTACCGGCGCAGTGACCTATGGCAGCCAGCCGGTTATCGGCGATGTCACCTTCAAATTGACCAAGAACAGCGCCTCTGCCACCCAGTCAGTATCGGTGGTAGTGACCGCCGCTCATAGAAACAGCGATGACGTGCTGGTAGATGCAGCCGCACAAGCATTGACACTGGCTGCAACCCTGAATCCGGCTGAGGGCCGCGACACCAATGCCATAGCTATGGCGCAAAAAATTGTGGATACCGTTGCTGCCGGCGTGGTGGTGAGTGTATACAGTACCGCGAATTCTCAGGTTGCATCCACCGGAGCCATCACCTATGGCAGCGCCCCGGTGACAGGTGATGTAACCTTCCGGTTGACCAGGCCCAACTCTTATACAGGTGCCATAATGTCGGTAGTGGTACCGGCTCATTCCGCAGCCTATACCGCTCCGGTTGTCCCGACTACCTCCAGCACAACTGCGACTACCACCGTAAAGGCGCCTGCGACAACCACTACGACTACGACGCCTGTGGTCACAGCTCCGGCTGCTACCAGTACAACTGCGGTTGCCGCTGCCACGACTACAATTTCCACTACCTCGCCCTCCGCAGCAACTGCTGCTGTCTCCGGCATCAATGTCAAAAATTATGGTGCCAAGGGCGATGGGGTGACAGACGATACCAGCGCCATCCAGAGTGCAGTCAATTATGCCCAGAACAACGGCGGGGCCACCGTCTATGTTCCGGATGGCACCTATATGATCGAAGCTACCCGCGGCATCCTTATCACCCGCAGTATGAAACTGGTCCTGGCGGCCAATGCCACTCTCCAGGCCAAAGCCACCAGCAGCGACACCTATAACGTCATCCGCGTATATGGTGCCAGCAATGTCGATATTTCCGGCGGCCGGGTGGTCGGCGATCGCCTGAACCATATGGGTACGAGCGGCCAATGGGGTCATTGTATCGAACTGGAAGGCTGCAACGGTGTCAACATCCATGACATCGCCGTATCCAATGCCTTTGGCGATGGCATCTACATCGGCAGCACTGATTCCCAGCCCTACTGCCAGGACGTGACTGTCAAAAATTTCACCATCGACAACTGCCGCCGTGCTGGACTGACCATAATCAGCGGCCGCAACATCACCATTCAAAACGGGATAATATCCAACACCAACAACTCCCAGGGGCTGGAACCCCAGGCGGGGATCAACATGGAGCCCAATTCCTCCAACGAGTTCCTGGTGAATATCCTGATCGCCGACATGCAGACCAAATACTGCAATGGATTCGGCATAGACAGCTACTGGGCCAACTGTTACGGTTCGCCCACCACCTTCAGCCTGACGGTCAAGAACTACACTGATACAGGCAGTAAATTAGGGGGCCTGCGCATGGACAACATCAACTACTATCTGGCGCATCCCTCCCTCATCAAACTGGTGTTCACTCATATCTAGGGAAAGGTAATTATCAGAAGCATCTCGCAACAAAAAGAGGGGCATCCAACCGTCTGGTTTGGATGCCCCTCTTTGTTGGATAGCTATTCACATCTTTCCGCAAACAACCACCTGCAAGTATGTATAGCTGCCGTCGCCATCTTTGGACCCCTTCGCAGACCGGGACCTCTTGGGCGAGTGTAAGAACGCCCCCGACATGTTAAATGACGATCAGTGTTTTGTCCCGCTGCCATAGAGTCTCTAAAGATGGCTTGAGCGGACGGCCGAAAAGGACTGAACAGAAGAACTGGGTATGGGACGCTAAACCGACCCATGCCCGGTTTAGATTTGCAGCCATGCAGCTGCAGTATAATACCAAAATTATTTGGTATTAATGATAGAAGGCGGGCAAATGAGTTAGAATAAATTCGGGAGTAAAAATACCAAATGTGAAGAGGGGTTTGTGGGCGTGAAAATGAACAAGAGATTCCTTGGGGTTAAACTAACCATTCTCGTGGTGGCATTCTGTCTGACCTGGATAATACCGCCGGCTGCATATGCCTCCGGTGCAGGTGAAAATCCAGGCAAGGCTAAGGTTCTGATCAGCTTCGTCCAAAATCCGGGTCGGGCGGAAGAGGCGCTGGTCGAAAGCCTGGGGGGAACGGTGAAGCATAAATACAGCATCATCCCTTCGATCGCGGCGGACCTGCCCGAAGCAGCGATTCAAGCCCTGAGCAGGAATCCGAGAGTGAAGCTCATCGAGCCTGATATCAAGGCATATGCTATCGGTACATATGCAGAAGAGCTGAACCGTACCTGGGGCATGGTGAGAATCGGTGAGGGCACCGCCCACGAGCAGGCCTGGTTTGGAACCGGCACCCAGGTGGCTATCATCGATTCAGGCATAGATTACACAAATCCTGAATTGGCCAGTGCATACCGGGGCGGATATGATTTTGTCAACGAAGATGAAGACCCCATGGACATCGATGGACATGGAACTCACGTAGCCGGCACCATAGCGGCTGTACGGGACGGCAATGGAATAACCGGAGCCGCTCCGGCAGCCGACTTATATGCGCTTAAAGTCCTGCAGGGCGGCAGCGGTGATTTCAGTGACGTGATCGCTGCCCTGGATTGGTGTGTAAACCATCAGATCAAGGTAACCAACAACAGTTACGGCAGCTCAGGTGACCCCGGCACCCAGGTCCATGCTGCCTTCGACAATGCTTATGCCAGCGGCGTACTGCACATTGCCGCCGCAGGAAACAGCGGTAACATATCGGGTATTGGGGACAATGTAGGCTATCCGGCCAAGTACGACTCAGTAGTAGCCGTGGCCGCATCGGATGCCAACAATAAGAGGGCCAAATTTTCCAGCACCGGACCGGCGGTGGAGCTGATCGCTCCAGGCGTCAATATATACGGCACCTGGATCGATTCTGCTTACGCAACCGCCAGCGGTACCTCTATGGCATCACCCCATGTTGCTGGCGTCGCTGCCCAGGTTGCGGCTGCCGATACCCTGCTCAGCAACAGCGAGATCCGGGATATTCTGAGAAGCACCGCCCAATCCCTGGGTCTTCCCGCCAACAGCCAGGGGTATGGTCTGGTGCGGGCCGATCTGGCCGTGGCTCTGGCCCTGCCGGTAATTCCCCCGGCAACCGGGACCCTGGCAGGAATCGTCAGGAACAATGCTGGGGACCCTTTGGCTGGCGCAGCCATTGATGTGACCAGCAG
>JAAZOA010000158.1 GCA_012798055.1 Syntrophomonadaceae bacterium
CGGGCTAAGGCGATAGTGGCTGCGACTACCTATTTCCGAGATGCGGACGTTTTGGCAGAAATTTCTGCGGATTTAGGGGAAGCCATGTCAGGAATCGATATTTTGACAATTAAACCCGAGGACAGGATGCAGGATCGTGGCTGGTAGAAAAATCGGGATACTCGCCCTCCAGGGAGCATTTCTGGAACATGAGCGAAGCCTGCGCCGATGCGGGGCGGAGCCCATAGAAGTCCGCACGGTGAAAGATTTGGAGCAAGCCGCGGCCCTGATAATCCCGGGAGGAGAGAGCACAACCATCGGTAAAATCATGCAGAGATTCGGTCTCGACGAAGCGATTGTTTCCCGCACCAAGCAGGGCATGCCCCTGTGGGGAACCTGTGCCGGGATGATACTGATGGCCAAGGAGATCGCTGATTCGGAGCAGCCAGGCTTGAGACTGATGGATATCCGGGTGCGCAGGAACGCATTTGGCCGTCAGGTGGATAGCTTTGAAGCTGACCTGGAGGTCGAAGGTATAGGTCAGTGCCGGGGAGTATTCATCCGGGCCCCCTATGTGGAGAGGGTGTGGGCTGACACTCGAATCCTGGCTTACTATCAGGAGAAGATAGTCATGGTGCAACAGGGCAATCTGCTGGCAACGGCATTCCATCCCGAGTTGACTGAAGATCCAAGTATACACCGATATTTCCTGGAAATGTTGAGCTAGGCTCCTTGCCAACCACTTGGTTGTATAATATAATTTACCACAAGCGAATTTTTCAAAAGTGAGCGATGAAAGGGAAAAGTAGATTCCTCAGCTTAGTTAAGAGAACTGGTGGTTGGTGCGAACCAGGCTAGGCAGGTTTTGAATCCACCCTGGATGCGGGCTGTGAAAGCAGCCACGGTGGTGCCGTTATAACCGCAAAGTGGACGTAAATACGTCAACAAGGGTGGCAACGCGGGATTGACCTCTCGTCCCTGACCGGGGCGAGAGGTTTTCATTTCACAAGGAGGGTAATCAATAATGAAAAGCGCACAGTACCTGTTGCTTCCGGGGCCCACGCCCATACCGCTGCGGGTGGCCCGGGCTATGGATCGCCCCATGATAAATCACCGGGGTCCTGAGTTTAAAGCCATTATTGAAGAGGTGACCGCAGGGGTAAAACAGATCTGCCGCACGCAGGGGAATCTGCTCATATATCCGTCCTCCGGCACGGGTGGACTGGAAGCGGCAGTGGTTAACTTCATTTCCCCGGGAGACAAGGTCTTGGCAATTTCCATCGGTGTATTTGGAGATCGATTCGCGGAAATAGCCAGGAGATTCGGGGCCTGTGTCGAGAAGATGGAGTTTGCTTGGGGATCAGGTGCCGATCCGGAGCAGGTAAGACTGCGCATGGAACAGGATGTAGACCAGGAGATCAAGGCTGTCCTCATCACCCATAATGAAACCTCTACCGGGGCATACAACGACATCAAGAAAATACGCCAGGCGATGGGGGGGCATCCCGCCCTGATGCTGGTGGATGCAGTAAGCGGGTTGGCAGCCATTGAACTCAGAATGGATGAATGGAATCTGGACGTGGTAGTCAGCGGTTCGCAAAAAGCCTTCATGATCCCCCCCGGCCTATGTTTTATGGCTTTCAACGACCGGGCCCTGGAGACACAACGTAAGAACCTTAACAATAAGTATTACTGGGATGTAAGCTTGGGGCTTGAATACCTGGCCAAAGGGCAAACCCCCTTCACCCCGCCCATCTCCCTGTATTACGGCTTGCAGGAAGCTCTGCGCATGATGCTGGAAGAGGGTTTGGACAGTATTCTGCAGAGGCATACTGCTTACCGGGAAATGGTCCGGACCGGGTTGAGGGCCATGGGCTTGGAGTTGTTCACCGCCGACCAGTATGCCTCCAATGCCGTCACTTCAGTGCGCGCTCCTGGTGGAATCGGGGCTAACCGGATACGCAAGTATATGCTGGATGAATTCAATACCATCCTGGCAGGGGGGCAGCAAAATCTGGATGATGCGATCTTTAGACTGGGACACCTGGGCTATATTCGTGAACTGGACATAATTTCAGTTTTAGCGGCCCTGGAAATTACCCTGGTCAAGCTGGGGCACCCGGTGGAACTAGGGGCTGGCGTCAGAGAGGCACAGCAGGTATTAATGCGGGTACACGGAGATAGACAAAAATAGCAAGGAGGACAAAAC
>JAAZOA010000159.1 GCA_012798055.1 Syntrophomonadaceae bacterium
AATCTGGAAACTCACCAAGCGCTCAGATGATCCTGAGGCCCGGGCCACGGCCATCGAGGAGGCAGGCAACTGCCCCTCCGGACGTTTGGTAGTTTGGAACAAAGCTACCGGAGAGCCCATCGAGCCGGTACTGGCTCCTTCCATAGTGGTCATCGAGGACCCGGGCGCCAGAGTGAGCGGTCCCCTTTGGGTGCGGGGGGGGATTCCAGTAGAGAGCAGTGACGGCAGTGAGTATGAGGTCCGCAACCGGGTCACCCTGTGCCGCTGCGGACGTTCCGAGAATAAACCCTTCTGCGACGCCACCCACATCCTGGTGGGCTTCACCGACGAATAATCCACCCCTGCCTTGTCAAGGGGACGGAGTTACTGACACATTTATTCCAACCCTTTTTCATCGAATCGGTCTAGAGGAAAAATTGTCAAGGGGACGGTCCTGGTGACACATTGTCTGATCACAGGAAACCCCCTTTTTTGCGAAACTAGAGGAAAATCCGGACCGCCTGGGAGGCCAGGGAGGCCAGCGGAGCCGGATAGACACCCACCAACAGGGTGAAGAGCAAGCACACCCACAGGGTGATGCGCATCGCCATGGGCACCATGATTTCCCGTTCCTCGGAGCTGGTACCTATATACATGGCTTTAGCTACCGAGAGGTAATAATATACTGAAATCATGCTCATCAACAGACCGAGGAATGCCAGCCATAGATAGCCGGACTGTATGGCTCCTGAGAAGAGGTAGAATTTGCCGGCGAAACCTGCCAGGGGCGGTATGCCGGCCAGGGAAAGCAGGCATACGGTCATCACTGCCGCCGGGACGGGAGCGCGTTGGCCCAGGGCATTGAAAGACTCCAGCATGGCATCACCAACTTCGGTTTCCACCAGGGTGGTGACCGAAAACGCCCCCACGTTAGCAAATACATAGATCAAGGCATAGAAGAGCATGCCTTGGAGCCCGTAGTAGTTGGCAGCCGTCAATCCCACCAGAATATAGCCGGCCTGGGCGATGCTGGAATAGGCCAGGAGGCGTTTCACGTTTTGCTGGGCCAAGGCGATCAGGTTGCCGATTACTATACTAAGGGCTGCCAGCACTGCCAGCACCAAATTCCAGTCAAAATCAGCCAGGGGAAGGGCCCCCATCCAAATCCTCAGCAAGGCTGCAAAACCTGCGGCCTTGGACGCCACTGCCAGATAGGCGGTTACCGGGGTAGGGGCTCCCTGGTAGATATCGGGGGCCCACATATGGAAAGGCACAGCGGCGACCTTGAACCCCAAGCCGGCCATTATCATCAACCCGCCGGCTACGAGGAGAGGCTGGGCGGACAAGCCGCCGGCCAAAGCCCAGGAAATCTCGGTAAATACCGTCGAGCCGCTGGCAGCATAGACCAGGCTCATGCCGAAAAGCAGTACCGCCGAGGACAGTGCTCCTATGATCAGGTATTTCAGGCCAGCCTCGGCAGACCGGGAATCGCCCAGGAGGTAAGCGGAGAGAATATAGAAACTGATGGTCATCAATTCCAAGCCGATATAAAGGGTCAGCATGTCCCCCGCAGATACCATGAGCATCATTCCCAGGGTGGCAAAAACCATGAAGCTGTACCATTCATTGCGCCGTGAACCGAAATATTCCGTATAACGCCCGGCCATTGCCAGGACCAGCAAGGCTGAGACCAGGAACAGCAGGCGGAAAAAGTTGGCGAAAAGGTCGACCTGATAAACGCCGTAGAAAAATATCCGCTGGCGGCTGAATTGCCACAGGACTAGAAGTAGCACCAGGCCAAGCCCACCCAAAGCCAGGACCGGCACCAGCCTGCGGATGGTCTGGGGCCAGGCCAACCCAGCAGCCAGTATGACCAATCCCAGCAGGGCGGTAAGGATTTCAGGAGCCAACAAGATGTAATCCATCAAAAGATCCCTCCCCCAGCCAGCTGGCCGATTTGTGCCAGCAATTGGCCTATGCTCCGGTTGATGAGATCCATGACCGTAAAGGGCAGGATGCCGCAAAAAATGATCGTACCTCCCAGAACCAGCAGGGGTATCATCTCCACGCCGCGCAGGTCATGCAGGTGCTCCCATTCCTCCCGCCGGGGGCCGAATAGCACGTGGCCCATTGTCCGCAAGATGTAGACGGCGGTTATGACTATACCTGATATTGCAACCATAGCCAGGATCTGGTAGCTGCGGAATGCTCCCACAAAGATGGTGAACTCGCCGATAAAATTGACCGTTCCTGGAAGACCCAGGGAAGCCAGACCGGCCAGCATGAACCCGGTCGCCAGTCTTGGCATTTGATGGGCCAGTCCCCCGAAATCGCCCACATTGCGGGTATGGCTCTTATGGTAAAGGTTGCCGATCATGGCGAAGAACAGGGCGGCCATAACCCCGTGGGCGAACATCATCATTACAGCCCCGTTTAGGCTGATCAGGTTCAAGGAAGCGATACCGAGCAAGACATATCCCATATGGCTGACCGACGAGTAGCCGACTATGTATTTGAGATCCTTCTGGCTGAGGCAGATCATGCCGGCATAGACCACATTAGCTATGGCCAGCACAGCCAGGAGCGGAGCTATATAACGGGCTCCAACCGGCAGGATGAAAAGGCCGATGCGTATCAGGCCATAACCGCCGATCTTTTTAAGGACTCCGGCATGGATCATGGAGACTGCGGTGGGAGCTCCGGCATACCCGTCCGGGGACCAGGCATGAAAGGGGAACATTGACAACAGGGTGCCGAATCCGAAAGCCATCAGGGCATAAATGAATACCTGGAAATCCACAGGGAAGTCTATCCCGGCCAGGGTAGCCAGATCCATACTGGGATAACCCAGCTGGGCCTGGGCCTCGACGAACAGGGCGATGAATCCTGCCAGCAGAAAAGCGCTGCCGATCAGGAGGTAGATGGTCAGTTTCATCCCGGCATACTCCTTGCTGACTCTTTTGGAGGAGCCGAACATGATGATCAGGAGATATATGGGTATGACTACCAGTTCGTAACAGAGGAAAAAAATAAACAGGTCGGTGGCCAGGAATGTCCCCATCACACCGGTTATCAGGAGCAGGAGGAGGGAGAAGAATTCCTTGCTGCGGGCTTCAACCTGCCAACTGGCATATACGGAACTGAAGCCGATCAGGTTGGTGAGCAGGAGCAGGGGAACGCTTATGCCATCCACCCCCAGGGCATAGCTGATGCCCAGGTCCTTTACCCAGGGGATAGTCTCCCGGAACTGCAGACCACCCAAGGCCAGGTCGTAACCCAGTGCTACCAGGATCGACAGGATGAGACTTAGCAAAGTGGCGGCGGCCGCGACAGTTTTTATACGGCTGTCCTGGTGGCGGGGCAGGAACATGATGATGATCGCCCCGGCTACCGGGCATAATAGTATGCAGCTTAAGATGGGAAATGCCTGCAAATCAACTCACCTCCTCAGCCCAGGACCGCCGTAGCAGCCGTAACCAGGGCGGTAATCAATATAATGACCAGTCCGGCCACCAGGTAGAGCCCGTAGGTCTGTACCTGTCCATCTTCCGTGTAACGCAGGGTGCGCCCGCTCCAGCCAGTCAGGTTGGCCAGCCCATTGACAGCTCCGTTGACTATCCTGAGGTCCATCCATTCCAGCAGCCGGGCTCCCCCGTCCACTACCCTGGCGATGAGCCAGGCATATACTTCATCGATATAGAATTTATGGCTGAGGAGACCGTACAAGGGAGCAAAACGCACCCTGATTGCCTCGGCCCGGATGTATTCCTGCTGGTAGATGAGCCAGGCCAGCAGTATTCCGCCCAGGGCCAGCAGGGTGGAGACAGCCATGACAACAGTATTGAGCGGATGATGGGCGGCCCCGGGGGCTGTGATGTAATGGCCGAAAACGTTGTCTAGCAGCGGAGAACCTACCAGTCCCGATACCACTGATAATCCGGCCAGGATCAGGAGGGGCCAGGTCATGACCGGAGGTGATTCATGGGCATGCTCCCCTCCAGTATGGGAGCCGAAGAAAGCCACGAATATGAGCCTGAACATATAGAAAGCGGTCATAAAGGCCACCAG
>JAAZOA010000160.1 GCA_012798055.1 Syntrophomonadaceae bacterium
AGGAGGGAAAAAGGTGGATACAGCCTCACTGGCAGGTATTTTCGCCAGTCCCTGGAGTATACTCCGCACCCTGTTGGATATAGCCATAGTAGCTTACATATTTTACCGCCTGCTGGTTTTCATGCAGGGTCACCGGGCCGAACAATTGCTCAAGGGATTGTTTATCCTCCTGGTCTTTTCGGCCCTGGTCAATTACCTGCAGTTCGATATGCTCAGCTGGCTGCTGGAGAAACTGTGGATTGTCTTCGCCATCGCCCTCCCCATCGTGTTCCAGCCCGAGCTCAGGCGCTTCCTGGAACAGATCGGCCGCGGCCATATCTTTTACCGGACCCGCCAGGGGGATGACCTGGAGAGCGAAGAGTATGTTGTCAAGGAGCTTATCACCGCGGCCACGGTCCTGGCCCACAACCGCATCGGGGCTTTGATCGTCATCGCCCAGGATACTGACATCCATGAATACCTGGAAAGCGGCACCCCCATGGACTCCCTGGTTTCCGCAGGGCTGCTCATCAATGTCTTCGTGCCTAATACCCCCCTCCATGACGGAGCGGTCATTATCAGAAACGGCCGCATCGAAAGAGCTGCCTGCTTTTTGCCTCTTTCCAACAATCCAGCCATCGATATCCGGCTGGGGACAAGGCACCGGGCGGGGCTGGGGATAACCGAAGTGTCGGATGCCCTAGCCATCATAGTGTCGGAAGAGACCGGTGCGGTTTCAGTGGCCAAAGAAGGCCGCCTGGTTCGCTACCTGGATGAGCAGGACCTGCAGGACCGCCTGCAGAGCGAATTGGTAGAGCGGCCCAGCCGCGGCGAAAGCTTCTGGAGGAGGTGGACCGGTGATGCCCGACAGGCACCGAAACCAGAATAGGACCGGACTTAAAATTGCAGCATTGCTGATGGCAGTCCTGCTGTGGTATTACGTAGTGACCCAGGGTGATCTCAGCGCCGGGGCGCAGACCATCAGTGTCCCCCTGCAATACTATAATGTGCCCGCTGACCTTAATGTGTCTGGGCCAACCCAGGTGGAAGTCAAAATATGGGGAACTTTTCATGGCAATCTCAACGTCGTAGCCTTTGTGGACGTAAACGGTCTCGGCGAAGGGGCCCACACCCTGCCAGTCAAGCTGGGTTCGATCCAGGGAGCCATGTTCACCTCGGTTAATCCCAAGCAGGTGGAAATCAAGCTGGACAAACTCAGTGAAAAGACCTTGGCCATCAAGCATGAGGTCAAACAGAATCCTCCCACCGGTTATCAGCTGGCTTCGGTGCTGCTGGCTCCGGACCATTGCCTGGTGCGCGGTTCGGCTGATTCGGTCAGTCAGGTCACGGCGGTGGTGGCATCACTGGACCTGGCCAATGTCCAAAATATAGCCACTATAAAATCGACCTTGAAAGCTATAGATGCCAACGGCAAGATGGTCACCGAGGGCCTGCAGATCGTACCGGCAACCGTCAATGCTTCTGTAGTCTTGGAGAAGATACAGCTCAGCAAGAAGGTCAACGTCAAGCCTACTTACAGCGGCAGCCTGGCTGCCGGTTTCACGCTGGGGGAGGTCAAGAGCGACCCGCTGCAAGTGACCCTGATGGGAGACCAGACCAGGGTCGAAGCTATCAATGAAATAAACACCAAACCCATAGATATCAGCGGTAAACAGGAGGATTTCGTAACCCAGGCTGAACTGGTACAGCCTGAAGGGGCAGTGCTCTCTCCCTCCCGGGTCAGTGTTACCGTACGGGTGATAAAAAGTCCGGCAGGCGGGGCACAATAATGAGAGTTCGCGTGCGTGGTCTGCGGCTGGACTTGGACGCCCCGGACAGTGAATTGGCCAAACTGGCCGCTGACAGACTGGGCATTCCGGTCAGTCAGATGAGATCCTGGCAGCTGGCTAAAAAAGCGGTTGATGCCCGCCGCACTAAAGTAGCTTTCACCTGCACGGTGGATGTGGATCTCCTCCCTGGCACCAGGCTTCCGGAAGGCTCTCTCCATGGGCCCGGCGCCGTGCTGATTGAAGACAAGTCCTTACCATTGCCCCGGCCGGGCAGCGGTGCGCTGTTTCATGCCCCGATAGTGGCAGGTTCCGGACCAGCCGGGCTGTTTTGCGCCTTGGCTCTGGCCAGGAGCGGTTATCGGCCGGTGGTCATCGAACAGGGCCAGGATATGACCCGGCGGATAGTGGGGGTGCAAAAATTCTGGCAGTCAGGTATACTGGATAAACGGTCCAATGTCCAGTTTGGCGAGGGCGGAGCCGGCACTTTTTCCGACGGTAAACTGACTTCCCGGAGCGGCGATCACCGAGTGGAATATGTACTCAAGACTTTTGCTGCTCACGGAGCCGACCCGGAGATAATGTATTTAAAAAAACCCCACGTGGGCACCGACCGGATCAGACAGATCGTCACACAAATGCGCCGGGAGATCATAGCCCTGGGGGGCGAGTTCTATTTCGACACCTGCTTGACTGACCTGAACATCAGAAACGGGGCACTGGAAAGCGTATTGATAAATGACGAAGAAGAAGTGCCCTGCCGGGTCCTGGTATTGGCTACCGGCAACAGCGCCCGCCAGGTCTATCGTCTATTAGAGAACCGCGGGGTCAGCCTGCAGCCCAAGGCTTTTGCCCTGGGACTGCGCATCGAGCATCCCCAGGAGGTCATTGACCGGATGCAGTATGGTGAATATGCCGGTCACCCCAGCCTACCGGCGGCGGACTACCATTTCACTTACCAGGACCGGGCCACCGGCCGTTCGCTCTATACCTTCTGCATGTGCCCAGGCGGTTTTGTCATTGGCGCTGCTTCCGAAGAAGGCCGGCTGGTCATAAACGGCATGAGTTATCAGCAGCGGGACAGCGGCATAGCCAACAGCGCCCTGGTGGTAACCGTCACTCCCTCAGATTGGGAGCACCTTACCCTGGGTGGAATCCAATTCCAGGAGCACCTGGAAGAACGGGCTTTTCTCATGGGCGGCAATGATTACCGGGCGCCTGCCCAGTTCCTGGATGATTTTCTCCACCGGCGCCCTTCCCGGAGCCTGGAAAACTCACTGGCTACATACCGGCCTGGGGTTAAGCCGGCCAACTTGTGGGAACTGCTCCCCCTGGAACTGGCCCAGGTGATGAGCCGGGGTTTAGAAAATTGGCAAGAGCGGGCTCCGTTATTGGCAGACCGCCGGGCGGTGCTGACCGGCATCGAAACCCGCAGCTCGTCACCGGTGCGAATCGAACGCGACAGCAACTTCTGTTCAGTAAATGTCTCCGGGCTCTATCCCTGCGGGGAAGGGGCCGGATATGC
>JAAZOA010000161.1 GCA_012798055.1 Syntrophomonadaceae bacterium
CCACCGCGGAAAAATATGGTGAACACCATGTGGCCATGGGCGGCCTTATCGCCGGCATGGTGCTGATGGCAGCCGGATTGGTGCTGTTTGCTTGAATGTGTTGGAACAAAAGGCCAGAAACAAGTAGAGGACCAATCCTATCGACGATAGTCTTGGTCCTTTACAGCGGGTGGGTACCTAGCATTCAGCTTGTACCTCCTTTTGATATTATTACCCTGACTGTTGGCTTCGCTTAGGTTAGAGTAACTCTCTCCCCTAATTTTGGCCTTTTTTTTTTGGGGGTCTGACCCTGCTCGCTTTCGGTATCGGGCGATACTTCCGGCCTGGCTGGCTCTTTAGAAATCGGTTCTTTTCTTATTTCTCATCTCCTGTTCCCTTACCCTGCAATTACTCGGAAGCTTCTGGCTTCGCGAACAATTTGGGCCTTTACAGCAACACCTTGGGTCCGGTATGACTGTCGGCGAAAAGTAATATGAGCTGTTGGAAAAGAACTTATTTCTTAACCCCTCTATCAGGGTAATAGCAGTACTCCAGCTAGCACTGTTTCCTGTTAACAACACTATAAAACAGTGTATACAAAATCTCAAGAGTTGTGATTGTTATATTTTTCTTAATCAGCGGCCGGTTTGATCGCTTCGCCGGCGGCATTGAGACCCGCGATATGACCGAAGGTAAGGGCTGGTCCAAGCGTACCTCCCCCACCCCAGTAGGCATTGGCCGATGGGGCTGCTATGCAGTTGCCGGCCCCGTAGAGGCCGGGAATCGGCTGCCCATTCACATCCAGCACCTGGGCCCGGGCATTGATGATCGGGCCCCCGTTGGTATCCAGGGTGCCCGGCGCCAGGATAATGGCATGATATGGCCCCTGGTCGCTGAGAGGGTACATGGTGTAGTTGGAGTTTCCATCTGGAGGCCAGTCCACATCAGGTATGGTGGGAGGGAAAGTAGTCCATTCCCGGTCATAAGCGAAGTCCCCCCGTTGGAAATCGAGATCCTGGCCGGTACGGGCAAATTCATTAAAGCGGGCTATGGTTTGGGCCAGGTTGTCTTTGAATCCGGGAGCCAGGGCGAATCCGCCTGTATGGACCGATATCTTCCGGAGGCGGAGGGCGATGTTGTCCGCCAGTTCGTCCAAGGTCTTACCGGATATGACCGCCGGATCTATCGTCCCCTGGACTGGCAGGGGAGGATAGCCCTGCCACAGATTGGCAGTGCGTTCATCATAGATCATAAAGAGCAGCAGGTTGGTCCACTCACCCCGCTGGGGATCCCATACGTAATGGACCATGGTCCGGTCGTTGTAATTGCGCTTTTCGTCCATTACCCTCCTACCCCAGCGGTTAACCTGCAGCACGCTATCCCCCAGCACGTAAAATAGGTTGTTGATTCCCATAGGATCCGCCAGAGCGGCTTCCAGGATCAGCTGGCTCCGGAAAGCGCCGGCCATATTCCCAAGAGCCGCGCCGATTGCTCCGCCCAAGCGGATGAAATCTCCAGTATTGGTGGGAACCGCACATCCTCCCAGAATCGGCCCCCGCTGAAAACGCAAAATCATTTCGGGGTTGCGGGTGTAACCCCCGCTGCCGAATATAACGGCTTTACGAGCACGAAACCTCTTTACACCTTCACCTTCAACCTTCACTTCCAGCCCGACCACCTCTCGGGCATCATTCAGCACTATCCCCACCGCTTCGTGCCGGGTCCTTATCTCGATTCCATGGCTATCTGCCCAACCGTGGAGTTGATCAATGAGCTCCCAACCCCAAGCCTGCTTGCCCTCCTCATCCCGGGGGAAAAGCGTCCTGCCACGGACCATCCGGTTCTCCGGCAGCTGCTCCTGATAATCAACCTGGGGCTGCCCAGTCCAATTGACGTCCTGGATGGTCTGGAGCGCCCCGAGTTCTTCCAGGAATTCTATCGCCCCGGCAGCCTGGTCGTAGAATGTGCTGATGAGATCGTAATTGTTTTGGGGCAGTCCCAAGGTCGGGTGGGCGGGGTTGTAGAGCTGGGGGTAGGATAGGCGGGCCATATAGCGCACTGCATCGTTTTTTACATCTTCGATGCCCTTATCCCTTTGGAAACGGTTGTTGGGGATCCAGAAGCCGCCTCCCGAATGCTGGGTGGTCCCCCCATAATCATCGCCTTTTTCAAGCATCATGACATTGTCACCGTGGCTTTTTGCGGTTATGGCTGCCGAGAAGGCTGCTGCGCCGCTTCCCACCACCAGCACATCGGTTTCAAAATCAAAGACCATCCTGACACCTCCTCACCTTCGCTCCAACCAACTCCAGCCACTAATCGCTTCTAGTTCGAATATAGCTTGGTCCCCGGGCGCTGTCAACCATAGTCAACCTATACCAAACCAGCGGATCCGTACTTGTATCACTGGCAAAAAGTAAAGGACCGGACGCTACGTGGGATAGCGACGGTCCTCTACTCACGGTGGGTACTTAGCATCAAGCCTGTACCTCCTTCTAAATGTACCCTGATGTCTTGCTCTGGCGCCCGGCTTCAGGTTAGGGCTGGAAGCAGAAACCTGGTCGGTCACCGGCAGCAGTCGCTGGACAAAGGCCCTTTTCTGCAAGTTCATATGCTTGTCCCTGCCCCGTAACGCCATCCGACTTGTGGCCAGACCAGCGACTCGGTGCTTAGCAGCAAAGCCTTGGGTTGGGCTTGTCTGCCGACAAAACAAACAAAGCTTGACAAGAGGAGAACCTTTTCCCCTGACTGGATTCAGGATAAATCCGGTCCCAGAGTTGTAACTCCAGTCCGGTATTTACAATATATTGCAGATGCTCGAACCGGTCAATTTTTGTGATTGTTTTCTTTTTCTTCAAGTTGCAGAATATGGTATGATGTTTGATAAATCGGGAATTTCGGTTGATAATTCCAGTTGCTGGCTAGTGGAGGAATAAATTCGCTATGTTGCATACAGTTCTGGTCACCAATGAACTAGAAGTCCTCACTGATGTCCCCCTCAGCCGCTTGTCCGCAGCTGATGCCAAGTGGTTTTGGATCGATTTCGACGCCCCCGGTGAAGAAGAAGCCGCCCTGCTGAACAGCCATTTTCATTTCCACCCCCTGGCCATTGAGGATTGTTTCCAATATTTACAGCGTCCCAAGCTCGATTATTACGACACTCACAACTTTTTCGTTCTCCAGTATCCGAAAGCCGGCAGCATGGAGCCTGAAGAAATCGATTTTTTTATAGGACCAGATTTCATAGTAACTGTACACCTGCAGCCGTGCAGGGGTATCGATGAAATACGTGAACATAAACTCATGTTAAAATCCACTCTAAGTAAAGATCCTTTGTACCTTTTTTATCTCATCATGGATAAACTCGTCGATGATTACTTCCCGCCTGTATACGAGATAGAAGATAAGCTATACCAGTTGGGGGATGCAGTGTCAAATCCCAAATTTATCAATGATGTATTCGAACTGCGGGACCAGTTGCTCAGAATGCGGCGTATCATACTGCCTATGAGTGATCTCATCTACAGGATTCTGAATTCCGATCGTTTGATGATCCCTAAAGATGATCGCCATTATTTCCGTGACATCAATGACCACCTGCATAAACTGGCTGAGATGGTGGAATCCAGCCGAGAAGTGACCGCCGACCTTCGTGACAGTTACGTTTCCTTTAACTCCAATCGCATGAACACCATCATGACCACCTTAACCATTGTCGCCACTATTTTCATCCCCCTGACTTTCATCGTTGGTGTTTATGGGATGAACTTCGACAATATGCCTGAGCTTAGGTGGCGATGGGGCTACTACGCGGTCTGGATAGTAATGGTGACTGTAGCTGCAGGTATGCTGTTGTGGCTAAAGAAAAAGGGCTGGTACAAGTAATGAAACCTGTTACTCTGAGTGCAGCGGGCAAAAAAACATGAAGTGGAGGTAATTATGGAAGAGAGACTAGCGCGAGTGAAATCCCAGATGTTGAACAGCGAATATACCTTTCCACATTTGCGGGAATACCTTATGAGCCGCGGGGAGCTTCGGGCCAGCTTCAAATACTACCACGGTCCGAATCAGTGGCAAAAACGCTTCTACCAGGAGGAACATGTCTTCCTGACCGACCGGGCTATTGTGATCGCCTGTCTATACAATAATGGCAAGATGACCCTGCGTTCTATTCTGCTGAGCGAGATAACCCGCATCGAGAGGGACTATGATTTCGCCGCCAAAGATTCGAAAAACCTTGTCCTGGCCAATGTAACCATCCGTCTAAAGAGGACCCTCAAGAAAAAGGATCCCGATGAACTGGTCTTCAAACGTCCCCTGCCCGAGGAACAGGGAGACCCGCAAGGTTATGAGGAACTGATAGCCCTACTGGACTGATGCCCGCTATACACCAAGGGGACGGAGTTACTGACACATTCTCAGAGAGAATGTGTCAGTAACTCCGTCCCCTTGACAACGTCCCCTTGACAACAACATTAGGCCTGTACTGTAAACGGTCAATATCCTTGCCCCGACCCACCTGTCCCAGGCCAGTCATCTGCTTTGAGTTTGGCACTGTACCCCCTATACCATAGTATGAATCCGCCCGTAATTTTTCCCGATTTCCAAGCCTGGCCGACCTACCCCGGTTCTGACGTGCATAAGCTTGCAGGCGATTGTAAATACCTGACCAGGCTGGTAACATGAAATTAACCGGTCAAGGAGGGAGCCGAATGGGCCAGGAGCAGACCGTCACCAGCAACGACAGTCAGAAATTTTTTATCAGCGAAGTGCTGGGACACAAGGTTTACGACAGCGAAGGGTTGAAGGTGGGCAAACTGCAAGACCTGCTGGCTATCTGGGTCTCGGGCCATCCCCAGGTGACCGCTCTGAAACTGGAATCCCGCGATGCGGTCCTGCCCCTGCACCTGGTGGCAGTTTTCGATGCTGAGGAAATCCGCTTGCAACGTCCTTTCGACCCCGCTCGGCTGCGGCCGGCTGATAAGGATGAGATCCAGGTGAGCCGCTGGCTGTTGGACAAACAGATCGTAGATATCCGCGGGGCCAAAGTTGAAAGAGTCAATGATATCCTCTTGTGGTGGCACAACATCGAGGGCAAACCCCGGATCTCCTTGATGGAAGTGGACATCGGCCTAAGAGGTATCCTACGCCGGTTGGGGTTCAAATTCCTAGCCCCCAAGGCCCCGGAGAGACTGCTGCACTGGGACCGCTTCAAACCGCTTGCCACCCGAACTGCCAACCTGGAGCTGGCTTTGCCCCTTGAATACGTATCACGTATGCATCCTGCCGACATCGCTGACATCCTGCAGGAACTTCACCCGGAGGGGCAGATGCAGGTATTAAACGCTTTGTCCCCCGAGACTGCTGGGGTTACCCTGGCAGAAGTCGATGCCAAACCGCGCCGCCAGCTACTGGCGGCTTTGGATGCCGAACAGGCTTTGGATCTCATCCTGGCCATGGACCCGGATGACGCTGCTGACAATCTCAAAAGCCTGCCTGCGGATATGCAAGCCGCGATCCTTGATCTGATCGAACCTGATAAGTCCAAACTTTTAGCCAGGTTGATGCATTACGAGGAAGGTACCGCCGGTTCTCTTATGACCCCCGAAGTAATCTCTTTCCGCCAAGATGGCGGCGTCCGCGATCTGTGGCAATGGCTACAGGAGGAACAGCCCGATTTCACCACCTGGAACGAAGTATTCGTAGTCGACCAAGACCAGAAACTGGTAGGCATGGTTCCGCTGCGGACCCTGATCCTCGCCCATACCCATGCTCGTTTAGGTGAACTGATGGAAACGCCCTTGAGTCTGAACGTCAAAGACGACTTCGGCAAAATACTCGATTTTTCTGTGAAATATGATCTGTTGGCTCTGCCGGTAGTGGATGAGAACCAACATCTGCTGGGTATGGTGACCCTCGATGACGTGCTGACTTCACTGGTGCAGAATCCCCGCAACCGCAGGTACCTGCCCCGCAGATCTCCCTTGTCGTCTTTCCGCAAACGGACTGGGAGGTGACGCCGATCCTATCCGAATTCAAAGCCATGGTAAGGACCAGGTATATAAAACCCCTCTTAGTATTCCTGGCGGTGGCAGGACCGGGGATAGTAACGGGCAGTGTAGACAATGATGCCGGGGGTATAACCACCTATTCAGTAGCCGGGGCCAAGTATGGCTATGACCTGCTCTGGACTCTCTTACCCTGTTTTGTCTTGTTGGTGGTCATCCAGGAAATGAACGCCCGCATGGGGATAAAAACCGGCAAAGGATTGGCTGATCTTATCCGGGAGAACTTCGGGATCAAGGTCATGAGTTTCATATTCCTTTGCCTGCTGGTAGCTAACATAGGCAACACCACTGCAGAATTCGCGGGTGTAGCCGGGAGCCTGCAGGTGTTCAGCCTGAGCAAGTACTGGACTGTTCCTTTGAGCGCCGTGCTGGTATGGTTGCTGGTGGTCAAGGAGAACTACGGCATTACCGAAAGAATATTCCTGCTGATGAGCGGATTCCTACTGATGTATGTGGCCTCAGCGCTATTGGCCCGCCCCGATTGGGCCGCAGTCGGTTCTGCGATAACCCATCCCCGCATAAAAGGGGACGGTGAATACCTCACCATCACTCTGGGTCTGATCGGCACTACCATCGCCCCTTGGATGCAGTTTTATATGCAGTCCGCAGTCATCGAAAAAGGGCTTACCCTTAAAGATTATCGTTATGAAAAATGGGACTTGGTAATGGGAGCCCTGGCCACAGTCGTTGTAGCATTCTTCATCATGGTGGCATGTGCAGCCACTCTGAACCACGCCGGGATAGAGATCGTCGAAGCCAAAGATGCGGCGGCGGCCCTGAAACCGCTGGCTGGTAGCTGGGCATCACTCTTCTTCGCAGCAGGGCTGTTCGTAGCCTCCATATTTTCAGCGACCATCCTGCCCCTGGCCACTTCCTTCTATTTCTGCGAGACATTCGGCTTGGAAGCAGGTCTCAACAAGACCTGGAAACAAGCCCCAGTCTTCTACTGGATATTTACATTCATCATCGTGATCTCGGTTGCTCTGGTCCTGATCCCGGGAGCCCCTCTGATCAGGCTCACCATCTGGACCCAGGTCTTGAATGGGATACTCCTGCCGGTGGTCCTGGTCTGCATGATGCTCATGATAAATAACCCCGATATCATGGGGGCATACACCAACCATACCCTCTCCAACTTCGTCGGCTGGGCAACGATCCTGGCCCTGACCGGCTTGAGCCTTTATCTGTTTCTCGCTACCCTGGTGCAGAGGCTCTGAAAACAACTGAAGATGCTCGGCTGATTGTGCGCTGAAAGGTGGCAGCCAGCCGGAGCCCAGGGGCCTCGATCGATATCCACCGGGTTTCTACCCGCTGGGATCAAGGCAGCAAGCAATGATTGTAAATTACGGTGCTGCCTGCTAACATGAGATCAGGCCGGACACGGAAGATTTTCCGCAGTACCCGGTAGAAACTGGTCTGACCACCTGATGGTATGACTAAAGATAAACCGGCATCCCAAAGAGTACATATGTATTGCAGATAAAATATGAAAGAGGAGGTCTGTTATGTTTGCTGAGGAATATCGCAAAAAACTGAGGACACCCGAAGCAGCGGTACAGGTGGTCAAATCAGGAGACTGGGTTGACTATGGCTACTTCAACGGTCAGCCCAAAGCCTTGGACAAGGCCTTGGCCAAACGCAAGGATGAGCTGCGGGGGGTTCACATCCGCGCTGCCATCTCCCTGCCACCCTTTTCCGAAGTAGCCCAGTGTGACCCCACCAGAGAGCATTTCCAGTGGGACAGTTGGCACTTCGGAGCCTTTGATGCCAAGCTGGCTGACACAGGAAGGGTTAGTTATTCTCCGCTCCTCTACCATGAAGTCCCCGAATACTACCGCCGCCGCAATGTGGAAATCGATGTGGCTATGCTCAGGGTCACCCCCATGGACCGTTTTGGTTATTTCAACTTCGGCATCAATACCTCCCACCTGGAAGCCCTCTGCCAGAATGCCAAAATCGTCATCCTGGAAGAAAATGAGAATATGCCCTATGTTTACGGTCACTATGGTCAGCACATCCATATCTCCGAAGTGGACCTGGTGGTCAGGGGCGAGAACGAACTGATGGCTTCTGTTCCAGCTATTGAAGCCACAGAGGCGGAAAAGAAGATAGCCGACTATATCCTGGAGGATATCCATGACGGGTGCTGTATCCAACTTGGCATAGGCGGCCTGCCTAACTACCTTGGCAAAGAAATAGCCCTGGCTGGCCTGAGGGACCTGGGTGCACATACCGAAATGCTGGCGGATGCCTATTTTGATATGTGGAAAGCCGGATGCATGAGCGGCAAACGCAAGGAACTGGACCGGGGCAAGATGGTATGCGCCTTCGCCCTAGGCTCACCTGAACTTTATGATTTCATGACCCGTAATCCGATGGTTATGGCCTCTGCTGTGGATTATACCAACCATCCCCAGACTATCGCCAGGCTGTCGAATATCCGGTCAATCAATCCTTGTCTGGAAGTTGACTTCTACGGCCAGGTAGCCTCAGAGATGCAGGGTTTCCGCCAGATCACCGGTACCGGTGGACAATGGGACTTCGTCTATGGCTCCTATCATTCCCCCGGAGGAATGAGTTTTTTGTGCATGCCCTCTACGTACCGGGATGCAGAAGGCAGTCTCCAGTCCAAGATCAAGCCCCTGCTTACCACTGGTGCCGCCTGCACCGTATCCCGCCAGCTCAGCCAGTACATCGTCACTGAATATGGCAAAGCATTGATGAAATGCCAGTCCATTTGGAAAAGAACCGAGAACCTGATCGAAATCGCTCATCCCCAGTTCCGGGATGATCTCATCAAAGAAGCAGAAAAGATGGGCTTCTGGAAACCCAGTTTCAAGCTGGAAACAAGCAACTAAACCTGCCGTCAGTTGTCAAGGGG
>JAAZOA010000162.1 GCA_012798055.1 Syntrophomonadaceae bacterium
AACACCAGGATGATTTGCATCCTCCATGCTTCCAATGTCAGCGGGACCATAATGCCCATCGCCGAGGTGGGGGCAATTGCCCGGAAGCATGGGATAGTATTCATGGTCGATACGGCGCAGACCGCTGGAGTATTGGACCTGGATGTAGAAGCACAGCAGATAGATATTCTGGCTTTTACGGGGCACAAGGGTCTGATGGGGCCCCAGGGTACGGGAGGCATATATGTCAAACCTGGCTTGCTGCTCAAACCGCTGAAAGAGGGTGGCACTGGGTCCCTGTCCGAGTCCCTGGAACAGCCTGAATGCATGCCGGACCGCTTGGAAAGCGGAACTCCAAATACTCCTGGGATTGCCGGACTTGGCGCCGGAATCGATTTCATTCTCTCCACTGGGCGCAAACAGGTGAGGGCGCATGAAAAGCATTTGACCGGTATATTGCTGCAGGCTCTGCAGGAGATACGGGGGGTGGAGGTATACGGACCGCAAAACCTCGAGCAGCGAGTGGCGGTAGTAGCCTTTAATATCGACGGTGTCGATTGCGGACAGGTTAGTCTGCGGTTGGAATATGAGCATGGAATCATCACCCGCTCCGGCCTGCATTGCGCGCCATTGGCCCATCAGACCCTTGAAAGCCTGGAAAGGGGATCTTGCCGGTTGAGCCCGGGTTATTTCACCACCGAGTCAGAAATCCTGACAGTGATCAAAGCTATCGACTATATTGCCCGCCACAATTAAATTGTCACGCCTTGCCTTGAAGTTGATCTCAGCCGAGGGCCCCCTGCCAGGGCCTTTTTTTCTTTATGGGCAGAGATTTTTCATATATACTGGCTATATAAGGAAGCAACCCGAAAGGGCAGCAACCTGGCTACCCCTAACGGCAACCAAACCATTGACAAAAGGAGGCTTCATATGATGGTACATGTTTTACCGGAACTCCCTTACGCTTACAATGCCCTGGAACCATATTATGACGAGCAGACGGTGCGACTTCACCATGATATGCATCACAAAGCTTATGTTGACGGATTGAACAATGCTGAGGCCAAGCTGGCGGAGGCTATCGAAAAAGGCGATTTTGGCCTCATCAAGCATATTGAGCGGGAGCTGGCATTTCACGGAGCAGGACACATATTGCACACCATCTTCTGGGAGAACATGAAACCGGACGGTGGTGGTCCGGCTGCAGGAGCGGTGGGTGAATTGATCGATCGAGATTTCGGCGGTTTCGCCAACTTCAAAAAATTGTTTTCGGCCTCCGCCGCTGCCGTTGAGGGATCGGGTTGGACTATCCTGGCATGCAATCCGGTCTTCGAGAAACTGGTAGTACTGCAGGCGGAAAAACACCAGGATCTCACCCAGTGGGGTGCAGTGCCGCTGCTCATCATCGATGTCTGGGAACACGCCTATTACCTGAAATACCAGAATAAGCGGGCGGCTTGGATCGAGGCCTGGTGGAACCTGGTCAACTGGGAAGATGTCAACCGCCGGGTAGCACTGATGCAAAACAAGTAGAACGCATTGCTTGCAGGAAAGGCGAGTCATATGAACCGTTTAGACCGGATTAGGCTGGTCATCAGGAATACATGCAAGGATCCATTCAGCGGTCTATCCCATCTCGGAGGAGCAGTGCTTTCGGTAGCAGGACTGGTGATTCTGCTGGTTTATGCTTACAGATTCGCCACCCCCAAGCACCTGGTCACCTTTGCTATTTTCGGTGCAGCCCTGATCCTGTTGTATACCGCCAGCGCCCTGTACCACCTTTTGAAAGTGTCAGAGAAGGTTTCCCTTTGGCTGCGCCGTATCGATCACATGATGATATACGTGCTGAT
This sequence comes from Syntrophomonadaceae bacterium, assembly GCA_012798055.1. Classification (GTDB taxonomy): domain Bacteria; phylum Bacillota; class Syntrophomonadia; order Syntrophomonadales; family Syntrophomonadaceae; genus PHAA01. The sequence goes on from JAAZOA010000162.1 coordinate 1,830, forward strand.
CGCGGGAACCTATACACCAGTATGCATTTTAGGATTGACTGGTGCCTGGGGATTGGCCTTGTTGATAACGGTTTGGATTTTGGCCATAGCCGGGATGATAATGAAAATCGTCTGGTTTGGAGCGCCGCGCTGGCTGTCTACAGGCTTGTATCTGGCTATGGGCTGGCTGGTGGTGTTTGCTATGTATCCTCTTATCCACGCCCTGCCAATAGGGGCCTTGACCTGGCTTTGCATCGGCGGGTTGATGTATACGCTGGGGGCGGTGGTATACGGCAGCAAATGGCCGCCGTTGTCATGTCCATGGTTTGGATTCCATGAGGTTTTCCATGTCTTTGTGCTGGCTGGCAGCCTGGGGCACTTCTGGATGATGTTCAAATATCTGATGTATATCTAGCTTGAAGGGGCAGAGCAGCTCTTCTGACTACTGACGAAGGACCAAGCAGTCGGGGCCCGGAGCAGGATGCTTCAGCGGAGAATATTAATTGGGGGGAAGAGTGAGCAATGGCAGGCAGGATATTGACCCTGGGGGGGATGTCTATCGATAAACGAGAGATTTGGGTGGGGAACATATTCAATCGGGTTAAAACCCTACTTGAAGAATTTGCTGATCTGGGGATCGCCACCTGCAGCAGCCTTTGCGCCACCACACTGAAGAATTCTTACGTGCGGGGCCAGGTCTTTCCTTTCATAAACATCCCAATTCGCTACAACGAGCAGGAACTTTTGGGGCTCTACGAATATTTCGGTGATCAGTTGCCCTTGGAGGAAGAAAATATCTATTGCGATGTGGTGATACAGGCTATCTATTACGCTGAGCACTTGACCGAAGAAGAGCTTCTAAATCTTGAGGCCAAGGCCAAGGGACTGTTTGAGACACGCCAATGGGGGGTCGTGCAGTTTGAAGGCGGAATGGCCACCTTGACTGTGGAACGAGCCTTGCTGGACAGCAACGGTTTCGAGGATAAGCTGCGGGATATTCTGACCCAGGCAATCGAGATGCAAGCCGCAATGAGACAGGAAGGTTAAGCCATGCCAGCCGATGAATATGAATTGAGTTTGGCCCGCAACGAACCGTGTTGGTGCGGGAGCGGGCGCAAATATAAAAAATGCCACCTGGCGCAGGATGAACGCCTGGCGGAACTGGCCAGGGCCGGTTATCAGGTGCCGCCCCGGAAGATCATCAAAAACGAAACCCAGATCGATGGCATCCGCAGGTCCTGCCAGTTAAGCAAGGAAATTCTTGACATGGTGGATTCCAGGATCGGCGTAGGTGTAGAGACCCAGCAGATAGATCAATGGGTGCATGAATATACACTCTCCCGAGGTGCCATACCGGCACCGCTGAATTACGGGGGCTTTCCCCGAAGTTGCTGTACCTCCATTAATAATGTGGTCTGCCACGGCATACCCGACCAAACCCGCTTGCGGGACGGAGACATCGTCAATGTGGATGTGACCTGTATCCTGGATGGATATTACGGGGATGTAAGCCGCATGTACCTGATCGGGGATCCCAGCCCCTTAGCACGGGAACTGGTCAGGGTAGCTCGGGAATGCCTCTATAAAGGCATTGAACAGGTCAGACCATTCCAACGTATTGGCGATATCGCTTATGCCATCGAGCAGCATGCCAAAAGACATGGATTCTCGGTTGTGCAGGAATACGGGGGCCATGGCATCGGCCTTGAGTTCCATGAGGACCCTTTTGTGCATCATTACGGCGAGAAGGACACCGGCATGGTGCTGGTGCCCAATATGGTCTTTACCATTGAGCCCATGATCAATGCCGGCAGTTATGAATGCAAACGGCTGGAAGATGGGTGGACAGCAGTGACAGCGGATAATTCCCTCTCCGCCCAGTGGGAACATACCGTTAGGGTCACAGAAGTCGGGGTAGAGATACTGAGTGAATGAAACTGTGACGGTTATTTCTTCAACATCGATACTGGCAGTATGGCATTGATTTTGAACACCAGGCAATTTTTGAGAGGGAAACCCGCATAGGGAGTCTGCCCGAGCCGTTTTTTGATGCGATCGAAAAATTCACCTTCTTTCTGGTCGCCGATAAGTTCCACATATATCCTTACCCCGTCTTTGGTCTGGTTGTCAGGTGTCAGCAGGACCAGGAAAACGCCTTTGCCGGTTTCTTTAAGATTGGCATATGTTTTTTCGGCGCCAAAACGAGCGCAGATTATGGTCTGGTCATCAATCATTTCCAGGACGGTCATCACTGCAATATTGACATCATAGTCTTTTGACACCGTGCTCAGAGTGGTAGAAATATAATTAGCATTGATTAGAGTACGGGCTTTTTCCAGCAGCTGCTTATCCATAGTCTCCTCCTTTCGCAAATCATTCTCCTCGATCCATGTTGGCAGAGAACCGCAGGTAAAGATCCGATTTTATTTTCTTCATAGTAATATATACCTCCAACCATGTCAAAATAGGCCTGGCTCCCTTCTTGCTGAAATTTCATTATGCAGCCTGGGGCGGTGGACATGGCATCCTGCTGGCCATGATTGAGAAACTCATGCGAACTTGCTAAAATGTAACAGTGAATCGTCAGGTAATAAATGCAGAAAGAAGGTTTAGCAGTGCACAAAAAATTGTTCATTCCTGGTCCAGTCGAGGTGAGACCTGATGTGCTTGCGAAAATGGCTACCCCCATGATTGGTCACCGCAGCCGCGATGCTTCAGCTTTGCAGCACAGCATCAGCGATAAACTCCAGCAGCTCTTCTACACTGATTCTGCCATCTTGCTCTCTACCTCTTCGGGAAGCGGGTTGATGGAGGGAGCGGTGCGCTCCTGTACGCTTAAACGGGCTGCGGTCTTTTCGATAGGTGCTTTCGGCAAGCGCTGGTTTGAAATGGCCCTGGCCAATGGGGTGCCAGCGGATCTTTTCGAAGTTGAGTGGGGGAAACCGACCGAACCGGAAATGGTGGATACAGTGCTGGCCAGCGGGAAATATGATCTTGTAACCATAACCCATAATGAGACCTCAACAGGGGTGATGAATCCTGTCGAAGCCATTGCTCCGGTAATGGCAAAATACCCGGAAGTGGTCTACTGCCTGGACGCAGTGAGTTCCATGGGTGGCACCAAAATCGAAGTCGATAAACTAGGGGTAGATATTTGCATTACTTCTACGCAGAAGGCACTCGGGCTACCCCCGGGTCTGGCTATCTGCAGCTTCTCCCCCAAGGCGGCGGCAAGAGCCAAGGAAGTACCGCACCGCGGTTATTACCTGGATCTGCTGGCTTTATATGAATATATTCTGACCAAGGATTACCAGTACCCCTCGACCCCTTCCCTTTCTCATATGTTTGCTTTGGACTACCAGCTGGACCGCATTATGGCTGAGGGTTTCGAAAACCGTTTCGCCCGTCACCTGGAGATGGCTGAATGCGTTCGTGCCTGGGCGGCCCGTAATTTTGCTCTGTTTGCTGATCCTCAGTATCTCTCCAACACTCTTACCGCTGTCTCCAATAACCGGGGTATCGATGTGGGGGAACTGAACAAGAAGCTGGGAGCAAGGGGTTACCAGATCTCTAATGGTTATGGCAAGATGAAGGACAAGACTTTTCGTATAGCCCATATGGCCGATTGTACTCTGGAAGAGGTCCAAGACCTTTTGGCTGCTATCGACGAAGTTCTAGCTTAGCTCATCGGCTTTAAGCGGTTAGGGCAGCTATTTATGGAGGAGGACTTGATATGGCAGTGATTAGACCTTTCCGGGCAGTTAGGCCGGTACCGGAGCTGGCAGCCAAGGTGGCTGCTCTCCCCTACGATGTGATGAGCAGTGAAGAAGCCCGGGAGATGGTGAAAGACAATCCCTATTCTTTCCTGCATGTGGATAAGGCAGAGATCGATCTCAGCCCGGATATCGATCTTTATGACCAGCGGGTCTATGAAAAGGCTTGTTCCAACCTGGAGGCCATGATCGCTGGAGGGATACTGCGGGAGGAGGATCGCCCCTGCCTCTATATTTACCGGCAGATAATGGGCGGAAGGAGCCAGACGGGAATAGTGGCCTGTGCCTCCATAGATGACTATTTGCGGGGCATCATCAAGAAACACGAGCTTACCAGGGCGGACAAAGAGCAGGACCGGACCAGGCATGTGGACATCTGCGATGCCAATACCGGCCCCATCTTTCTCACCTACCCGGCCAGGGAGGAGATCAACTCCATTGTGGCCCAACAGTCAGCTCGAGAGCCGGTGTATGATATTCTCACCGAGGATGGAATCCGCCACATAGTCTGGATAATCGACCAGGAAGAGGTCATTCATCGGTTGGTGGACCTTTTTGCCGGGATCCAGTATCTCTATATCGCGGATGGGCATCATCGTTCCGCTTCCGCGGTGCGGGTGGGAGAGATGCGGCGCCGGGCCCAAGGTGAATTCACGGGCGACGAGGAATTTAATTTTTTCCTGGCTGTGATTTTCCCCGACCAGGATCTTTACATCATGGATTACAACCGGGTGGTTCAGGATTTGCACGGCATGTCAGAAAGCGAATTCCTGTCCAAAGTTGCCCATAAATTCGAAATCAGGCTACATGAAGGGGAAGGCCCTTACCGACCCCAGAAGAAACATGAGTTTGGCATGTATTTGTCCGGTAAGTGGTATATCCTGGAGGCCAGGGACGGGAGCTTTGATGAGTCCGATCCGGTGGAGCGCCTGGATGTGTCCATTATGCAAAACAATATTCTGGGCCCTCTGCTGGGTATCTCCGATCCCCGCACCGATAAACGAATCGATTTTGTGGGTGGGATACGAGGCTTGAAAGAACTTGAAAGGAGAGTAGATGCAGGTATGGCAGTGGCTTTTTCCATGTACCCTACCACGATCCAGGACTTGATGGATATCGCTGATGCAGGACAAGTCATGCCGCCCAAATCTACTTGGTTCGAACCAAAGTTAAGGAGCGGTTTGTTCATCCACAAGCTCTCCTGATATAGCCGAGGCAATAAAAGAAGGAGTGACGGACATGCCGTCACTCCTTCTTTTGTTATTCAGGCTCCCCGTTAGCAAAATGGTTTTTGAAAGAGGCGGATGATGGCTGTGCAAAAGACCATCAGCACCGTCATTTCACTTAGTGGGCATTACGGGTGCCTTGTTGTTAAAAGGGGCGGGTAAGAGCTCTACAAGGGACCGTCACCCGCTTAAACCGAATCAGGAGGCTAGGTTTAAATGTCCCGGGTCCACAGGGAGGCCATGGCTGATCCGCCACCGACGCAGAGAGAGGCTCCGCCGATAGTAAGGCCCAGACGTTCCATCTCATAGTACATGGACACAATGATGCGCAGAGCGGTGGCCCCCACCGGGTGTCCCAAGCCGATCCCGGAACCATTGTGGTTGGTCTTGGACATATCAAGATCGATGCCAAAGTCAGCCTTGAGCATGCGGCCTACCCCCAGGAACTGGGCCGCAAATGCCTCGTTAATCTCCCAATAATCGACATCCTCATATTTTAGGCCAGCTTGAGCCAGGGCCTTGGGGATGGCTACGGCAGGGCCCAGACCCATTATTTTGGGATCGACCCCTTCAGCCACGATGTTGATCATTTTCAGCAGCGGCTTGATGCCAAGTTCTTCAGCCTTTTGTTTGGACATAACCACTGCGGCTGCAGCGGCATCATTTATACCGGAAGCATTGGCTGCAGTCACTACTCCGTCCTTGATAAACGCCGCTGGCAATTTGGCCATTGATTCCAGGCTGGCATCGGGAATCATATGTTCGTCATTTTCGAACAGTTTCACGCCCTTTTTAGATTTAAGTTCCACTGGTACAATTTCCCGCTTGAATATGCCGTTCTGCACTGCCGCGGTAGCTTTTTGATGGCTTGCCAGGGCCAATTCATCGCATTCCTGCCTCGTGATACCATACATAGCCGCAACATTTTCAGCGGTGACTCCCATATGGCCGGGTACCATTTTGTCGATGAGTCCGTCATAAAGCATGGCGTCTTCCAGTTTGCCCTGTCCCATCCGGTACCCCATGCGGGCTTTTTCCAGCATGAAGGGGGCATTGGTCATGCTCTCGGCCCCGATCACCAGGCCTATATCGATTTTGCCCAGAGCGATTTTATCGCAAATAATCTCCAACGCCCTCATCCCGGAAGCACAGTTCTGGTTGACATTGCAAGCATTGCTGCGAATGGGCAATCCCAGAGCCATAGCCACCTGGCGGGAAGGCAATGATCCCTGGAAATGAGGATAAATCTGGCCAAGGACCAGTTCGTCTATGGAATCAGCCGGAATACCAGCCCTTTCAATTGCGCCTTTACCCGCGGTTATGGCAAGGTCTTTCGCTGATACGTCCTTCAGACTCCCCATAAAGCGAGCTATAGGGGTCCTGCATAAGCTTACAATTACTACATCCTTTGTCTCCAATTCTAAATTCCTCCTCTCAAATTTGAGATTGTTTATATACCATATTGCCTAGTTACAAGATTTCCGATACAGATAGAGAATTTCCATTTACCCGATCTTGTTGGTCCGGACCCAAATACCCATCTTGTCAGCTTCAGCGATCAGTTCATCGCGCAGGTCGGGATGGGCCAGGTTGATCAGGGCTTCAGCCCGCTCGAAGGTGCTCTTGGCCTTCATGTTGGCGATGCCGTATTCGGTCACCACATAGTAGTTCATGGAGCGGGGCACGGTCACGATGGCCCCCGGGGTCAGGGTGGGAACGATCCGGGATTTCAGGTTGCCTTCCTTGTCCTTGTAGGTCGAGGTCAGGCAGACCAGGCCCTTGCCGCCCTTGGAACCGTAGGAGCCGAAGATATAGTCCAGCTGGCCGCCGGTGCCGGAGATATGACGTACTCCGGAAGACTCGGAGCATACCTGGCTGAACAGGTCGATTTCCACCGCGTTGTTTATGCAGATCATGTTGTCCTGCTGGCGGATTACCGCCGGATCATTGGTATAGCTCACCGGGAAGCTGGCGCAAACCGGGTTCTGGTCCAGGAAGTCGTAGAGCTTCTTGGTGCCCATGGCAGAGGTGTAGACCATCCTGCCTTTGTCCAGCTGCTTGCGCAGGTTGGTGATGCGGCCCGCATCGTACATGTCCACAAAAGAGTCCACCAGCATCTCGGTATTGACTCCCAGGTCCTTCAGGTCTGACTGGGCGA